>CBESZZ010000220.1:0-6490 GCA_965534055.1 uncultured bacterium
GTGGGCGCCTTCACGCACGCGGAAGTACTTCGCTGCCGGGGCTTCCGAGCCCGCCACGGCCACCACTCGGTGGGCTGGGTAATGGCCGGTCCGAACAAAGTGCCCCAGGTTCGCCACCTGTTGCACGTCCAGAGTCCACGCGACCTCGTCGCTCTTCAGCGGCTGAATCTTGTGGATGTGCGTGCCGACCAGACCGGCTGGATGCGGTCCGGCGAACGCGTGGGTTTCCACGCCTTCGATGCCGGCGAGGTCGGCGGACGGTGCGGCTCCGCCTCGGGTGGTCAGGTAGACCTTGCCCTCAGTCAGCCTGCCGAGAAGCCGCACACCCAGCGCCACGTCGTCCTTCCGACCCTGGACGCAGAGCGTTGGGTCGGCGGCGAGAGGCTCGGTGTCCATCGCGTTGACGTAGATCGCGCTGGGCACCTTGGTGCTGTCCGCGACGCGTCCCAACGGACGCTGTCGAATCTGAATCCATAGGCCTGTGGCTTTCAGCGCGGCGACGATGTCTTCACGGGGCAAAGCGGTTAATCGATCGGCGTCGATCTTCGGGCCGTCGAACCACGAATCCTCACCTGCGACATCGATCACGATGCGGTTCAAGAACCGACGTTCGCCCAGCTCCACCGCCCGCACGCGACCGGTTGCCGGTGAGCAGTACATCGTCTCCGGATCCCGCTTGTCGAAATAGAGCGGCTGCCCCGTGACAACGGAGTCGCCGTCCTTCACCAAAGCCTTGGGCTTGATGCCCGCGAACTCCGTCGGTGTGACGGCAGCAAGCGCTGATTCGGGCGCGGCTTCGATCGTCGGCTCCGCGACCCCGGCGATCGGGATGTCGAAGCCTTTGTCGATTTGATGCGTGATCATGGATTGGGAAAGGCGGCAGGACGCGAGAAACTGGCAGCGAGGATTCGAACCTGTGGTGCGTTAGCCATCCCGCACAGCGGCGGGCGTCAGCAAGCGCAAATCTCGCGGAAGACGAATGCTCAGGGGCAGCGTGATTTTCGGATGGGTCCGCCGGCGTTGCCGCCGGGAACCACGCGTGAGTCCCAGGCCGCAGCGGGCATCTCGGACTCCCCCTTGCCACAACGAGTGCACTTCCCATCCACGCCTACACCGCCGCAGGACCCCGATAGACGGCGGCCAAACGCCAAAGCGAGGATCACGATCGCGAAGACCGGAACCAAGAGAGCAATGAGTGGGAGGAGGAAGTCGAACACCGGCGGGCTTCGCGAAAAGGGCGCCACAGGGTAGCGAAGGCCGCGAGGCTGTCGAGTCCAAGCGTTTGCGTTTTTGTCGGGTCCCACAAGCGACCGCGGAGGCCACCCGACCGGACCGGCAATTCCCCAGATCCACCGGCTCTCAGGCCGGGCCGCCGGCGCAACCTACCAGCGGGCTACGGTCGCCCTTGCTGCGGGCCTTTGGCGGCCGGCCCGGGCGCCGGAGCCGCCGAGGAACCAGGCTCCTCCGCCGGCAGCCGCGACATCACGTAGGCCGTCAGGGCGTCCAGCGAATTGAAGTTCGCCATGGCAACATCTCCAGGGGCCACGGAGATTCGGAACTCCGACTCGAGGAAGTCCACGAGCTCCAGGACGCCAGTCGAGTCCACGATGCCCGACGTCACCAGCGGCGTTTGCGCGGTGAGGCCCGCGCTCCGGCCATCCCGGAACGTCTCCGCGATGAAGCGCAGCAGGGTCTCGGCGACCAAGCCGTCGGTAAGTGGGTCAGTCCGGTCCGAAGCCATGGGCGAGAAATGGCGGGAGTGCATGGGAATCGAACCCACCGAGGCCGCCTCTAGGGCAACCCCCACTGGTTTTGAAGACCAGGCAGGACACCAGCCCCGATCCACTCCCAAACGAAGAGGCGCGACGAACGGCACAAGCCGCTCCTCAGCGCGTGGGTAGCGTCCTGTTCACTCCGGTGCGCGTCAAGCGCGGGCTCGATCCTGTGGCTCAATGGCCGGTTCGATCGAAACGATCAAACCAGCGAGCGAATCAGTCCTGCTTGCTCGAGCCGCCCATGAAGTGCCATGCGGCAGGTAGCGCCAAGGCTGCAACCACAACTTTGACGGCTTCCCCGGGCAAGAAAGGCAACACGCCGACGTTCCACGCGGAAGCGATCGAAGGTGCACCAGTCCAAAGACTCAACCAGGTTGCGCCACAGCTCAGCACAATCATGCTGCCCACTGCGAACGGAACGACGGAGGAACGCACGCTGCGGTCGAGCTTCCGTTCGCACAGATACCCAACGACCGTGGCCGCGACCACGAAGCCGAAGACGTAGCCACCGCTTGGGCCCAACAGTGCGGCCGGCCCGCCAAGCCCGCCAGCGAGCACCGGCAGCCCAACAGCGGCCTGGCTCGCGTAGAGCAGCAAAGCCGCCCCACCACGCTTGCAGCCCAGCGTCGCGCCGACCAGCAGGACCGCGAGGGTTTGCAGCGTGACCGGTACCGGCGAGAAGGGCAGCCAAACGGCCAGCTGCGCCATCAGCGCAACGACCAAACTGCCAGCGATCACCAGTGCGATGTCCCGCACCACGGTCGCGGGCAACGGTAGGCAGTCGGTGAGAACCTTGGCTCGAGTCGTATGCACGGTTGAAAGCTTGGAGCGAGGAGCGCGGGCGGGAAGAATCGCAATCTGGCGTGCGCGGAGCGCCAGGAAAGCAGTAGGGCCGAACCCTTGGCATCGGCGTGCCGACCCCACGGGCATGAATGGCCCCGAACGAAGACTGTAGTACTGCCGACCTCTGGCGCCATCGAAATTTGGGGGTTGGACCCCTAGGAACGGCACGAATCCGGCAATTCACTGCAACGGGTTCAAGGGCGTCCCCGCCGGTCGTCAGCTCTTGGCTGAGGAGCCAGAGCCTTCTGGGGCTGCGGGAGCGCCGACGAGGACCGTGCTCGAGGATTCGACCTTGCGGCCACGGCGATACAGCGTCGCCGCGATCAACAGCCCGACGATCAAGCCGAGGAGCGAGGCGAGCAACAGCAGCAGCGCGCGTGGCATGCTGAACCTCCAAAACAGGATGGACGTCTCGACAGACTCCGTGTTTTGCATGATCACGATCAGCAGGATCACGATGGCAATCAGTCCACCCCAGAGCTTCAGGCGTCGCATGACGGCAGCTCAGGGCAAAGCCAGGCCACGAACAAGCGCGAGACCAAATTCCCTCGGGGAAACGCTGCGAACCGGCGCAGAAATCCCTGGCGGGCCTCGGACCAGCGAAACACGCAAGCTGCCCCTTGGTTGGTCGATTGCCCGCCTTCAAGCTGGCGCCCATTGGATCCCCGCGCGCGAAGCATTCGCCTCGCGCTTCGCCCTGCGCCGTCATGCAGCCGCCCGATCGCCGACCGTCGCCAGACCACCGGCCGCCACCCGAGTCCTTGGGATCGGCGTCCGCCAACGCAAACCTGCAAGGCAGCCAGCCGCGCGACGCGGCCTCGTCGAATCATGGCGCCACCAAGGGACGCGCCACGCCTCGCTTGCCGGACGGCTTCGAGTTCGTCGCCGCTCTCGGCGCCGGGGCCTCGGGCTCCGTCTACCACGCGCGAACCACCTCGCGCTGGAGCAACGTCGCTACGGGCGAAGACGTCGCGCTGAAAGTACTGCACGCGGATGCCGCCGACGGCGACACGCTGGACAAGATGTTCGCGGAAGCACGGTTGGGCATGCGGATCCGCAGCCCGTTCGTGTGCCAGATCCTTGGCGCCGACCGCCAACCCGCGACACAGGACGGGCCGGAGATCGGGTTCTTGGTCATGGAACTCATCCGCGGCGACTCCCTGCGTGAACACCTGAAGGGCGTGCCACTCGTCGAAGACTTGTGCCGACGCATTGGTGAAGATGCGGCGCGCGGTCTGTCCGCGTTGCACCGGGTGGGCGTCGTGCACCGGGACATCAAGCCTGAGAACCTCGCGCTGACCGCCGAAGGCCGCGTCGTCGTCGTGGACTTGGGCATGGCTGGCCGCTTCAAGGGTCGGCGGCGTGGACTTCTGGCCCGCAGCGCCGAACTGCTCACCGGCAACGACCCGGCCATCCGCGGCCAGTCACCCAGGGCATCGGGCGGTCTGGTAGGCAGCTTGGCGTTCGCCGCTCCCGAGGCGCTGCGCGGCCGCCGGCTGGGTCCCGGTGCAGACCTCTACTCTCTCGGCGTCACTCTGTTCGAGGCCGCGACCGGCGAGCATCCCTTCCAAGAAGCCATGAACGCCGGGGCCGATGAGCTGATCGCCGCGGTGCTCCGAGATGAACCGCGCCGCCCGTCGCATCTCCGGCCACGAATCTCGCCGTTCCTCGAACGGCTGCTCTTCGACTTGCTGCAAAAGGACCCGGAACGCCGACCGAGGGACGCGAGGGAGATCGCCGAGCGGCTTGAGTACGGCGAGCAGTCCACGTGGTGGCGCCGGTTCGAAGACAGTGCGCCCGAACTAACGTCACGGCGTCGACTGCGCGCATTGCGTCGGCCGGCACCGACCCCTTTCGTCAATCGCGAAGACGCGATCAACCTGCTCAACGCGGACTTCGAGCGCGCCGGTTCGGGAGAGCCCACTGCTCGCTGGGTGCAAGGCCCGCGCAACATCGGTCGCCGACGACTCCTCGATGAAGTGGTCATGCGTTGGCTCGATACGGACCCGACGCTGCTGCACTTCTACGGCGGCGAAGCGTCTGCCGATCCCTTGCGCGGACGCGGCGCTCCGTTCACCCGCTTCCTCGTCGACATGCTTCTGCACGGCGACGGACCCGATAGTCCGAAGGCCGCGGGACGCTTGGCGTGGCAGGCGGTGAAGGAATGGGGCTTCGACGAAGAAGATGGCAAGCGGCTGAGCGACGTGGTGCTGGAGCGCAGCGACTCGCCGGTCAACGTCCGCGCCGCATTGCTGGCGCGAGCGATCGAAGCGATGTCGAAGCAGCGCACTTTGGTGCTGCGCATCGATCACGCGGAACGCCTCGACAGCACGGCACGTCGCGTGATCTCGCTACTCACAGCGGTGCCCGAAACCTCGACCCCGCGTCGCAGCGCACACCCTGCTCGGAAGACGCGACGGCTGATTCTGCTGGCCAGCACCCTGGGTTCGTTGCCCGGCGAACTCGCATCCCTAGAGCTGCCAAGAATCGAACTGACGGGTCTGGGACTCGATGCGTTCCTCGGGTTTGGACTGCAGCTCTTCGCGCCAGACGTGGACCGCAGCGCGATGGAACCACCTCTACGTGCTGCGTGGCGCACTCTCGCTGGCAGTCCGGGCAACCTCATCGAAGCGCTCGATTCGCTCACCGGTGAGACGGCCGGGGCACCCGCGGTCGTCGTCGGCCGCCCCGGTTCGTTCGGCCCTCTGCCGGCCGGCACCCAGATTCGTCCCGCGCCCAACCAGGTTGCGCGGCTCCGGGAGTTCCTCGCCAAGGGCGACGGCACCACCCGCTACGTGCTTTGCGCGGCTGCCGTGCTCGGTCGCCAAGGCCCGGTCGACGACTTGACCCAGCTCACCGGGCTGCCGGAGCTGCGCGTATTGGAGTCGCTCGGCGTGGTGCAGAGTCGCGTGGTGCGCGTGGTGAGTGGCGAGTTTCGGTTCCGTCACGCGGACTATCGGGTCGAACTGTTGCGCAGCATCCCGTCGGGAACGCGGCGACGCTTGCACCGCCAAGCCGCATGGGTTCTCGAAGACCGCAAAGCGCCGCCGCTCGCCGTGGGGCTACAGCTGTCGTGAAGCGGCGAGGACCGCGGGGCACTCAAGCCACTGCTGCTCGGCTTGGAGCGTCTCGTCGCGTCAGGATCCATCGAGCGCTCCGAGCGCGTGCTTGCGCGCCTCGCGCTTCATTTTGACGCGCTGTGCGCAAGCGAACCGTCGATTGGCACCCCGCCTCCGCCTACCGACATGCAGCTTGTCGCCCTCCAGCTGCGGTTCCACCGCGCCCGCGCGCAGGTCTCCGGCCGGCAAGGGGAGGGACGCGCCGCGGCGTCCGCGTGGCGCGATTCAGCGCGGCTTGCGGTAACCCTCGGCGATGTGCGCGCCCACGGCGAAGCTCTGACGGGGCTCGCCGCACTCGCCCTGGACGCCGGCAAGATGCTCACCGCATTGACGCTTCTCGATCGCGCACATCATCTGCTCGACAACGAAGACGCCCCCACAGTGCGGCGCGCCGCGTCGCGAGCTCACGCCATCCGAGGCCGGGTGTTTGGCTACCTCGGCGCGTCGGTTGAAGCGCTTTTTCATGTGCGAGAAGGACTGCGGTTGCTGCCCGCCGGCGATTCGCTGCACGACCTATCACTGCGCGTGGACCTAGCGCGCATGGAGGCGCTTCGACACCACTACCCCACCGCCCTGAAGACGCTGGCGAGGGTTGACCGCGGACTGCGGGACGAGATCGCAGACCATGGGCTCGAAGTGCGGCACGCGCTGTACCGCGGACAGATTCGGTCGGTGCTTGGCGATCCGCGGGCGATTCAAGACCTGCACGACGCCGCCGACCTGGCGCAGCGCAACGGCCTGCCTCGATTCGGC
>CBESZZ010000221.1:0-6462 GCA_965534055.1 uncultured bacterium
GTAGAGGTCCGTTGCGGAACCGGAGATGCCCATGATCTGCAGAGCGTCACGGGAAGCTTGGCGCACTGCCTCTTGGTCATCGGCTTCCGCCAGATGGGCCAAGGCCGGGGCCGAGCGGGGATCACGAATCGTCGTGAGGACGTTCACCAGGCTGGCGCGCTCCATGGAGTCTTCGGTCTTGAGCGCGGCAACCAGTGGCCACACTGCACGACGACCGATGTCGATCATTCCGGTCAGGGCGTTGGCCTTCTCGGATTCGCCGTCAGCGGAACGCAGCTGCTTCAGCAGCGCGGCGACGCCGAACTCACCGTGCTCGCGGGACAACTGCAACGAAGCAGCTTTGCGGGCGCCGAAGTCGACGCCGTTCACCGCGGTCGCGGCGAGGGCATCCGCGGCTTCCGGGTCACGAGACTGATCAATCGACTCAGCCTTGGCACGATCGAGCAACAGCTGCGCAATCTTGCGGACCTGCTCGTCATCGTTGGTGAGGAGCATCTCCCAGACGTCTTCGGACGTGGCCCGATAGAGCGCGAGCGCTTCGGCGTTGGAAGGATCTTCGCTCAGGACCTGAGCAAACAGTCCTTTTGCAGCTTCAGCGTTGCCGAGACGTTGTTCGTGCACGGCTTTGGCGAAGGTGCTCTTTTCTTGAGCACCGAGAGACGTGGCAGCTACGAATGCAGCAGCGACGCTCAACAGGGTTTTTCCGAACGCGTGGGCCATGAGAAAGGCGACTCCAGGAAGGTCTAAGAAGCGGTGAGGGGTCTGTGCGTGACGCAAGAACGGCGGGGCGAATCTTGCACTTGCGTTCACGGTCCCACCAAGTGTTCCTCCGCCGGGACAGGCAACGAAACACAACAACAGGTGAACAGACAGCAAACTGGCCGGGAAGGCCGCGAGGGCCGGGACATCCTAGGATGCACCCGAGGCCGGTCAAGCGGCCGATCCCAGGGCACCCCAGAGGGTTCCAGCGCCGAAGGATACCCCGCGGCCCACCGATGTGCGGAATCGCGAAAAAGCAGCCTGCCACGCGGGGTCTCACGGGAGCGAGCGAAGGGCGCGCGCCGCGTTGCCATGGCCGAAACCCGGCGGCGAGCGAGCCCCGATTTCCCGGGGCCCGCTCCTGGCGTCGCCCGAGATTTTCGACGCGCGGTCCCCATGGAGGTCTGTCTACCATGCAAGGCATGCCGTCCAAGCCCCCCCGGATTCTCATCGTCGATGACCAGCAAGCCATCCGAGAGGAGCTGGCGTTCGCTCTGGACTACGAGCAGTTCCGTACCGCAGAGGCTGCGGACGGCAAAACGGCGCTCGCGCTCCTGGAGACAGAAGGTGACGTCGACCTCGTCCTTCTGGATATCAAGATGCCGGGTCTGGACGGCCTACAAGTACTGACAACCATCGCGGCCACCTACCCAGGCCTCCCGGTGGTGATGGTCTCGGGACACGGGGACCTGGAAACGGCTGTGGTCGCCGTCCGCAAGGGCGCCCACGACTTCTTGACCAAGCCGTTCGACACCGACCGAGTTCTTGTCAGCATTCGTAATGCCTTAGCATACAAGAGCTTAGCGACCGAGAACCGCCAACTAAAGAAGGCCCTGGCCCCCGAGGTGGAAATCCTCGGCGAGAGCCAGGAGGTCGCCGACGTCCGCAGCCTGGTGAGCCGCGTCGCCCCCACCGACGCCCAGGTGCTCATCACGGGCGAGAACGGCACCGGCAAAGAGCTGGTGGCCAGAGCGCTGCACGCCGAATCCAAACGCGCGGATCGCCCCTTCGTCGCCGTCAACTGCGCGGCCATCCCGCGTGAGCTGGTGGAGAGCGAGCTGTTTGGCCACGAGAAGGGCGCGTTCACCGGAGCATCCAAGCAACGGCGCGGCCACTTCGAAGCCGCGGATGGCGGCACTCTGTTCCTCGACGAAATCGGCGAGATGGCGCCCGAAGTGCAGGCCAAGCTGCTGCGCACCCTGCAGGACCACGTGGTGACCAGACTGGGCGGCAGCGATTCGATCGAAGTCGACGTGCGCGTCCTGGCCGCAACCAACCAGGACCTGGAGAAGATGGTCGAGGAGAAGGAGTTCCGCGAAGACCTCTACTACCGCCTCCACGTGATCCGCATCCACGTGCCGCCCCTGCGCGAGCGGGTCGGGGACATCAACCGACTCGCCCAACACTTCTTGGAAGCCGCATGCCGACGCAACGGCTTCGACCAGCGGGCACTGGGCGCGGACGCTCTCACCTGGCTACGCGGCCAAAGCTGGCCCGGCAACGTCCGCCAGCTCAAGAACCTCATGGAAGGGGCGGCCATCTTGGCGGAGGGCGACACCGTGACCCCCGACGAACTGCTGGCCCTGAGCACCCCTCCGGCGAAACGCGCTGCGGGAGGCGGTCAGGATTGGTTTGCGATGGAAACGCTCGAAGAGTTCCGCACGGGCACCGAGCGCGAGTTCATCCGCCGCAAGATCGCGGAGAACGAGGGCAACATCAAACGCACCGCGGAACGCATCGGAATCCAACGTTCAAACCTCTACAAGAAGCTCGACCGCTACCACCTGCGGTAACGCCCAACGCCGACGGTCAACCCGAAGGCGGTCGCACGGGCCACCGCTGCCCGGGGTACATTGTCTCTGCCGAAGTTGCCTCCGCCGGAATGACTCCTGCGGGAATCGATTCATCCGGAACCCGCCGGTCCACGCGACGCACCCGATCTGACGTCCGCACTGCCATCAGCCCCCCACTCCGATGAATTCAGCTGACGCAGCAGGAACCGCGCACGCCGCGTCACGGCAGCTCGACGATCCGAGTTCCGGCTCGCCGGCCGGCTTCGTCATCGGATTCGCAACGAAAGGCGCATTCCTCCAAGCCGCCCTCTGGTCGGTGGTCGCCGGGATCGCCGTGTTCTTCGCCACGACGCTCGTCACCGAACCTTTCCCGTTCGTGACGCTGCTGGGCGAGAACTACCAGGCGGCATCCGCCGCTCCGTTCGAGTTCCTGGGCAAGTCCCCGCAGCGAATTCTTGGCCCTCTGCTGGCCTGGACGTTCGGCTACGGCGGCGAGGGTTACGCGCAGTTTGCGCAGCACTGCGTCGTGCTCTTTCTGTGCGTGGTGTTCTTGTTCAGCCGCGCATGCGGTGCGTCGCTGCTGGATGCCTGGTTGATCACCGCGGCCATCGGGTTCTCCGGTGCGTGTCAGATCTTCAAACGCATCGTCGGCTATCCCGAACCGTTGACGTTCGCGATCATGCTCAGCTCGCTGCTCTTGGTGCGGCACGCCGTGTGGTTCTGGTTGCTGCAGGCGTGCTGCCTATTCAACCACGAGCTCTACATCTTCTTTGCGCCGTGGATGCTGTTCATGCGGCGCCAGCTGGCGCAGTCGCGCATCTCGCGAGACCTGCTCGGGCTCGCCGCGATCATCGCTGCGTACGGCGCGTTCCGCATCTTCGTCGCCTCGACATCCGAGACCCAAGCGTTCGGTGCGGCCTACTACCTTGAACGGCACTTCTTTCCGCACGGCACCCTATGGCTGTCGTTTCTGGCGGTCGTGCACTCCGTGGTGAACTTCGGCCCCCTGCTGATCGTGCTGTCGTGGCAACTGTTCATGGGCCGTGGACGCGGCCTCGTAAAGCGGCCCGGGATCCATCTGGCTCTCGTCCTGCTCGGGCTCTGCACCGCGTTCAACCTGGCCTACGACGTGTTTCGCTTCGCGAACTTCGTGTTCCTACCGGTGCTGTTTGCGTCGCTCCAATTCCTGGGGACGTGGCGCAACCGCGGCATCTACGCGATCTGCATCGGCGGCGTGATCGCGTCCTGGCTCGCTTTCGAGCCAGACTGGCTGATCACCGTGTCCACCACGATGCTCGAGTGCGGCGCCTACCACGACGGCTGGAAGATCTGGTCCTGCGTCGTCCCGCGCACCGCGTGGATGCTGGCGGGGTTTGTGGGCGGGTTCGCGCTGTATGGCGCCGCAGGCTGGCTGCTGGCGCGGCGGACCCGCGTCTAACTCAGTTCGACGGCAGCTGGATCGAAGCGCCGATCTTCAGCACATCGCCAACTCCGGGGTTCAACTCTTTGACCTGCTTGACCCAACCGGGCGTGTCCTTCATGGCCACGCCGCGCTTCTCCGCGATGCGCCAAAGGTTGTCGCCATCGACGACCTGGTAGACCGCGGCGGTTGCCGTGACCGGGGCTGGAGCACCGCCATCCGAAACAGCTGTCACAGGCGCAGACGCTGCGTGCACCGCCAGGAGCGACGTGGGCTCAACCCACGGCAGATACACCTGATCGCCGGCATACAGTGCGCCACCTTCGTTGAGGCGCTCGGCTTCAGCCAAGCGATCCAAGCTGCCGCACCAGCGGCTCACCAAGTCGCTGAGCGTCTCGCCGCGCTTGACCGTGACGATGCGGAACGACTTGACCTTCTGGCTGGCGCCGAACATCTCTTCGATCCGATCCGCTGGCGTCCGCACAGGTTCGGCGCGCATGCTCAGTGGGAACGAGCCTGCGGAGCCTGAGTTCGCGACACCGGCGTACGCGGGGTTCGCATCCAGGACAGCATCGGCTGGCCTGCCGCCCAACTCGGGCTTCGCTTGGCTGGGCCCCTCGTTGTCGGAGCCGACGACTGGCTCGACCGTCGAAGCAGGACCTCCAGCGTTCGCGGTGGAGTCGTTGGGCTCGCCCGCTGCTGGACCGGTGTCCTGCGTCGGATTCGCTGTACCACCACCATCGAGGTAGTCCCGCATCGAATCCATTGGATCCGTCGCGGCAACCTGCTGCTTGTCTTCGAGGTCCGGGTTCAAGTCGTCGTTGCCGTAGAGCACGGCGATCACGAGGATGACCGCTAGAAAACCGGCGACCGCATAGACGAGGATCTTCTCGTTGGATTTCATCGTCCCCTCCCTGAAGGGGCCTAAGAGCTTGGCATGAGCGATTGAACCCGCCGAGAGCGACCTGAAGTGCTGGACCTCAAGCCGAGTTTTCGACCGATACCGCCGCGGGGCATCGCACGTCATCGGGAACCACCCGCGATCACGCGCCATGAAACGCTACGCAATTGAGGGGCTGACCAGCCCGTCAAAGCACGAAACGCTCCGCCGGAAGATACCCGGTGCACCTCACATGACCAAGGACTGAAAACTGGCCGGCACCATCCATCGGTCCACGCAAGCAGCGGATCCGTAGCTTTCGCCAAAAAAGTCCGACCGCGCGGAAGCCCAGCTAGAGCCGGCACAAGGCACCGCTCCCCCATCGACGCTGCCCGGGGGGCCCACAACTGATGCCCCACCCGCTCGCTTCACCGTTGAGCCTGAGCGGCGAACTCCACTAGACTCCGCGTATCCGTGATGGCTTCGATCCAACCAATTCGCCGAATCAATCCAACCGCTTCACGACGCCGCGCGCGGGTTGTCGGGGCGCTCGCTCTGCTGCTCGCCGCCTGCGGCGCTGCACCGAAGCCCGTCCGTGCCGTGGAGGTCCTGAAGGGCGATGAAGTGCGGATCGCCTATGCGGTCCAGACCGCCAGCAAGGGCCAGATGACCTTGGAGCTCCAAACCCTTGGAGAGCGCACCAAGGAAGACTTCTACCGCTCGAAGCAGACCGGCCTTCAGGCGAAGGTTGCCGACGACCCGTACATCCAGGGTTTGCTGGACGCGCTGGCCACGTATGGCTACTTCGAACGCGCCGTCCCCGGCAACGCGTCCGAGGCGAAACAAGCCATCTTGGTGAGCATCAACGGCGAACAGACCGCGTGGCCTCGGCCGCCGATCGACCCAAATAGCGCCGCGTCGATGAAGACTTTCGAAGCGTTCCGCGACGCGGCGGAGTTTGTCCGCGAGGCCTACAACCGGGTGGAATCGTTCCACTCAGTGAAGGGCCTGAGCGTCGACGACCTCAGAAACATCGATGCGCACCAGGCGGCCAAGAACGATGCCTCCAAACGCGATGCAGCACGGCGCGCCGAGGAAACACGGCGCCGAGGAAATCGCGAGTGAATGCCGGCGGAGGGCGTCACCGCACGACTCTTCCTCCCGATCCCTTCGTCGCCAATGCGCCCGGTGGCTGCACCGCACGCGCGACCCGCAGCATTCTGGCCACTGCCACCCGTCAGGCTGAATCCACGCAACCGGTGCGCGCATGCGCAGCTGCGGACCCCAGCACTTTGCGTCAGCTTCCTTCGAACCCTCTCCATTTCCCGCGCGCATTGATGCCTGCGGAATCCTGCACATGACCAAGTTCATCTTCGTCACAGGCGGTGTCGTGTCGTCGTTGGGCAAGGGCCTCACGTCTGCCGCCATTGGCTGGATCTTGGAGCGCCACGGCCTCACCGTGTCGCTGCAAAAGCTCGATCCGTACATCAACGTCGACCCGGGCACGATGTCCCCTTTCCAACACGGGGAGGTCTACGTCACGGACGACGGAACGGAAGCCGACCTCGACCTGGGGCATAAAGTATCGTTTGAAGAAATGTTGGAGATGG
>CBESZZ010000222.1:0-6457 GCA_965534055.1 uncultured bacterium
GCTGCATTCAGCCGCCTCGGCTGTGAGACGATCGAAGCCCTCGACGCGGCGATGGTGCAGGGTGCTCCGTGCCTGGTGGTTCCGGGTGTTGGCTCGTTTGCTGCCGCCATGGCGTCTCTACTGGCTCTGAACGTTGTCGACGCGCTGCGCGAACGGCTGCTACTCGGTCGCCCGACGCTTTGCATCTGCTTGGGCATGCAGTTGCTCGGTCGCGGAAGCGAAGAGAGTCCCAGCGAAGGGGGCTTCGGCGCTGACGGGCTTGGGATCGTGAATTCCGTAGCGACTCGCTTCGATGCTGGTACCTCGACGCCGCAGTTGGGTTGGAATGCGGTTGTTGCCGACACAGGCTGTGCGGTCTTGCAGTCCGGAGACTTCAGCTTTGCCAATAGCTACCGCTGGCTGCAAGCGCCCGCCGGTTGGGCGGTCGCTCGCTGCGATCACGGCGGGGAGTTTATCGCTGCCGTGGAACGTGGATCGGTGGTGGCGTGCCAATTCCACCCGGAGCTGTCTGGTGATGCGGGAGCGGCCTTGCTCAATCGCTGGCTGGCACATAGCGGTGCATTGGGTAGGCCAAGCGAACAGACCGAAGTACGGCAGGTGCGCTCATGAGTTCTGCTTCGAATGCAGAGTCGGCCGCACCCGGGGCTCAGACCTCTGGGCTGATGGCTCGTGTGATTCCATGTTTGGACGTCGCGGGTGATCGCGTCGTCAAGGGTGTGAAGTTTCGGGGGCTTCGCGACGCCGGCGATCCGGTCGAGCGCGCGCGGCTCTACCAGAGCCAAGGTGCCGACGAACTCGTGTTGCTTGATGTTGCGGCTACGCCGCAGGCGCGAGCGCACGGTGCGCCGGTCGTCGAGCGCGTGCGTCGCGAACTTTCCATTCCACTCACGGTCGGCGGCGGCATTCGCGCTCCCGAGGACGCCGCCGTGCTGCTGGAATCTGGCGCGGACAAAGTTGCGGTCAATACCGCGGCCGTCGAATCCCCGGAGTTGCTGGATCGTTTGGCGGCAAAGTTCGGCACGCAAGCGACGGTGCTCGCAGTCGATGCCGCGCGCCGCGTGCAGGATGGCGGCTTACCCTCAAACTGTTCGCCGGGCGACTGGCAAGTTGTGACGCGCTCGGGCAAACACGCGACGGGGATCGATGCCCTGCAGTGGGCCCGAGACGCGGTGCGGCGTGGTGTCGGTGAGATCCTGCTGACGAGCTTCGATCGAGATGGAACTCGGTCTGGCTACGACCTGGAGCTGCTCGCTGCGATGCGTCGTGCGGTTGATGTGCCGGTGATCGCATCCGGTGGGGCGGACTCTCCCGAACACATGGCGGAAGCCCTTCGCGCCGGCGCCCACGCGGTGTTAGCTGCTTCGATCTTTCACGAAGACGGCTACACGGTGCAGCAGGTGAAGGCACGGCTTGCAGACCTCGGCATCCGGGTGCGGCGATGATCGTTCCTTCCATCGACCTCATGAACGGCCACGCGGTCCAGCTCGTGGGTGGCGAGGAGCTAGAGATCGACGGCGGTGATCCGCGTCCGTGGGCGGAGAAGTTCGCTCTTGCGGGTGACGTCGCGGTCATCGATCTGGACGCGGCGCTGGGCAAGGGCGACAATGCGGTGGTTATCGAAGACCTGCTTACGCGTGCGCGCTGCCGCGTGGGTGGCGGGATTCGCGACGTGCAGACGGCGTTGCAGTGGCTCGATCGCGGCGCGCATCAGATCATCTTGGGCACGGCGGCGACGCCTGAAATCCTGTCGCAGCTGCCGCGCGAGCGCGTGATTGTGGCTCTGGATGCGAAGCACGGAGAGGTGGTTGTCGACGGTTGGCGCACGCGAACGGGCGAACGCATTGAGGATCGGTTGGCGCGGCTGTCGGGACTCGCGTCGGGGTTCCTGGTGACTGCGGTGGAGCGTGAAGGACGCATGGCGGGCTTCGATCGCAAGCGCGTCGCCGGACTAGTTGCGGCTGCGGCCGACGCGCGAGTGACCATCGCGGGCGGCGTGACGACGGCCGCCGATGTTGCGGCGCTGGATGCTATGGGTGCGGATGCGCAGGTCGGAATGGCGCTCTACCGAGGAACCATGGATCTGGGCGATGCGATCGCCGCACCGTTGCGCAATCCTCCGGCTGTTTTGGTGCCGCCGGCAAGTGGGGCAGGCGCGGTGTCGTCTTCGCCCAGCGAAGGCCTGTGGCCGACGATGGTCGTCGACGAACACGGTGTCGCGCTCGGCCTCGCGTGGTCGAGCGTCGAAAGTCTGAAGCGCGCCGTTGCAACGCGCCGCGGGGTCTATTGGTCGCGAAGCCGCAACACGCTGTGGGAGAAAGGCGCCACGTCGGGCGCGTCGCAAGAGTTGTTGGCCATCGACCTGGACTGCGATCGCGACGCGCTGCGTTTCACCGTGAAACAGGCGGCTCCCGGTTTTTGCCACGAAGACTCGTGGACCTGCTTTGGCGCCGCCGGTGGCCTGCCGGAGCTTGATCGCCGGCTCGCAGAGCGGAAGGTGCACGCGCCGGCCGGTTCGTACACTCACCGACTGTTCGCAGACCCTGTGCTCCTAGAGTCCAAACTGATGGAAGAATCGCGTGAACTCCTCGCCGCAGAAACCCCGCATGAAGCCACGCATGAGGCGACGGACGTCGTCTACTTCGCCATGGTCGCAGCCCATGCGCGTGGCGTGGACCTCGCTGCGATTGGCCGCGAACTCGACCGTCGCGCCCTTGCCGTGACCCGGCGTCGAGGAGACGCCAAGCCATGAATGACTCCACAACTACATCGGGATCCGGCGAATCCGGGAGTGGAGGCGCGCCGTCCGAACTCACGACCGACGTGGTTGTCATCGGAGCCGGACTTGCCGGTTTGACCGCCGCGGCTGTGCTGCATGCGCGCGGAGTGCGCGTGCTCGTGTTGGAAGCGGCGTCGCGCATCGGCGGTCGCATCGGTTCGGTGAAGGATCCTCGAACGGGCAATTGGTGCGGTGATCTCGGGCCGACGTGGGTGTGGCCAGAGCATCAGTTGCATGCGGCGAAGTGGCTGGATGAGCTGGGGTTGGACACTCTGCCGCAGTTCGATTCGGGTGCATCGCTGTTCGACGCCGGACACGATGTCGCACCTCGTGAGGTGAACTTGCCGCCGCAGGATGAGATTCGACGAATCGCCGGCCATCCGCAGGCGTTGGTTGACGCGCTGGCCGTCGCGTTGCCTGCAGACTGCGTGCGATGCGATGCTGCGGTGGCGACCGTGGAGTGCGTGCCAACGAGTTCCGCCGAGGGTTCCGAGTGCACAGTCCGAACGCGCGACGGTCTCGTGGTGCGCAGCAGCCAGGTGGTGGTCGCGGTGCCGCCCCGGGTGGCGTTGGATCGAATCGAATGGACGCCCGCGCTGCCCGACCCCTTGATGGGCGCGCTTGGGGCCACGCCCACCTGGATGGCCGTGCAGGCCAAGGCGGTCGTGGTCTACCCGCGCGCGTTTTGGCGCGATGCGGATCAATCGGGGCGCGTGGTGAGTTCGGCGGGGCCGCTTGCCGAGATCCACGATCACTGCGGTACAGACGGTGAACCCGCGGCGCTGTTCGGGTTCGTGGGTTGGCCGGCTGCGCTGCGGGAGCAAGCGCGAGACCAACTTCAGTCAGAGATTGTCGAGCAACTGATGCGCTGCTTCGGCGATGACGCGCGCGATCCAGTGCTGGTGCACGTCGAAGACTGGTCGAAGCATCCGGACATCTGCCGCCCTCGTGATCTTGCGGAGGACTCTCGGCATCCGCAGGTCGGTCCACACGTTCTGCGGCAACTACACGCCGAGGATCGGTTGGCGTTTGCGGCCGCCGAAACCTCGATGCTGAGCCCAGGCCTCATCGAGGGCGCGCTTCACGCGGGCCAGCGCGCGGCGGAGCAGGTGCTCGCTTCGCGTGCGGATCGTTAGTTGCCGATCCAAGATGCGGCCGAAGTTCGACGTGGTGATTCCAAGTCGACCGCTGGTGCGGTCGAACACGAACCACCGATTCCAAAGGGGCAGACAGCTCGTGAAGTTGCCCGGCACTGTGATCGGAATCGATGCGGTTCCTCCCGGCGTCGTCACGAAGGTCGCGACGTCACCGAAGACCCATGCGTCGCAGTTGGGCGCGCCTAGGAAGTCGAGTTCGAACGGACCCGTGCGCACGCGGAAGCTGAACACGAGGGCCGCCAATGAGTTGGGCGTTGCAAGGCCGCCACTCAGGGTGGTGGTGAAGGTCGCACCGGGGGTGGATCCGCCGGAGTACGTCAGTAGCGGTTGCTGACCGTTCGATCCGAGACAGCCGCCGACCGAGTATTCGATGAAACTGTTCGTGGACGTGCATAGCCGCACGATCAGGCCGCCGCCTTGCATCAGCGTGGGGCGACTGCCGCTTCAGGGGTTGTCGGAGCATGCGAATGGAATCGACGGGTCGGTGCGGAAGCCTACGTCGCCGGTTTCTGTCGGGACGCCGTCACCAAGCACCTAGCCGGAGTTCGCCGTCGCGCCGGCGGGCAGCGAGAATCAGGCTTGTGCGGTGGCTTCGGACTCGCTGGCGAAAGCCGCGAGGGTGAGCAGAGGAGCTAGGACTGGGGTTGCAGAGGTGCGCATGAGGATTCGGAAGATGGTGTGCGGAGCGTTGTGTCTCGTGGCTGACCGTGCATCGAGACATGCCGGCCGCAGGTTGGCGGGAGTCTGCGACCAGTCCGATCGAGGCCGCCTAGGCAGAAACGGGCTGGGGGCCGAATTTGGGCCGAGACGGTACGCAACTCAACTTCTGGAAGGAACGAGCGAATGCCTGGGTTCCAGGGGGACTCGACGGGGCTCGCGGGATCAAAAATTCAGAGCGCCGCGCTTTGCCCATGGGACGGCGTGGTGGCCTCCCAGGCGTGGGGGGGCCTTCCAAGCCGGGCCATGGGCCTTTCGGTGGTGCATGGTCGCCAGAGCTAGTCCGATCAGGACTGCCGTTGCAAACGCGCCCTCCGATCCCAAAATGCTCTCCCTTTCAAACCGACCCACCCCACGCCGCATGCGCGGCCACTCTCCTCGCTCCCATGTCTGATCGCGTCGAAGAAATCCTGAGCTGGTACCACTCTGACAACCCAGGTGTTCTGACGAACCTCCGTTGGTTGCTATCCACCGGCCGGCTGGCCAACACCGGCAAGCTGGTGATCCTGCCAGTGGACCAGGGCTTTGAGCACGGACCAGCGCGCTCCTTCGCGAAGAACTCGGTGGGCTACGACCCGCTTTCGCACTTCGAGCTCGCCATTGAGGCCGGGTGCAACGCCTATGCAGCGCCCCTGGGTTTCCTGGAAGCTGGTGCGGCGAAGTACTGCGGCCGCGTTCCCACGATCCTGAAGCTCAACAACAGCGACTCGCTCTACTCGGGCGGTGACCCGAAGCCGGCTGTGACGGCCTCAGTCCACGACGCGCTGCGCCTTGGCTGTGCTGGCATTGGCTTCACGATCTATCCGGGATCCAGCGAGCGCAACGACATGTACATGGAGCTGCGTGAGCTCGCCGAAGAAGCCAAGTCCGTTGGCCTGGCCGTGGTCGTTTGGTCCTACCCCCGCGGTGAGGGCATTTCGGCCAAGGGCGAAACGGCCATCGATGTCGTCGCTTACGCCGCGCATATCGCCGCGCAGCTCGGTGCGCACATCATCAAAGTGAAGCCGCCGACGGATTACATTGAGCAAGCGGCGGCGAAGAAAGTCTACGAAGAAGAGAAGATCAAGATCGACACTCTTCCAGACCGCATCAAGCACGTCATCGACAGTTCGCTCGGTGGGCGCCGGATCGTGATTTTCAGCGGTGGCGCAGCCAAGGGTAAAGACGCAGTGCTCGAAGAGATTCGCGGCATCCACAAAGGTGGCGGCTTCGGTTCGATCATCGGCCGGAACAGCTTCCAGCGTCCGAAGAAGGATGGCGTCGCGTTGTTGAACGACGTGATGGCCATCTACGAAGGCAAGTAGACGCCTCGCGGAGACAAACGGGGCAGCGGGGTTTTGGCTCCACTGCCCCGTTTTTCGTTGGGACCTTCAGTGTTCGGTAGCATGTGCGGATGATCGGACCCTTCGCGCGGGCGTTGCCCCTCTTGGCCGTGGCCCTGCCTGGTTGCCACTACCAGCGTGCCGTCGATGGTGCATCCGTGCACACGTCGATGACGACGCTCCCAGGCCTTGGCGCAGGGTCGAGTGCTTCGACTCATCGGGCGGAGTTCGAGCCAAGATCCGAGCCCGCTCCTGCGGTGCACCCCTCCGCGCGTGTTCTCCGCGAAACCGAACACGGTCGGCTGGAAACCATCGACGACGGCAAGGGGCACGAACTGAAGGTGCTGCGGGTGTGGGGCACGCCGACGGAGCGCGGTGTCGCCCACGGCACGCTTCTCGCCGAAGAGATCGTCACCCTTGTGCGCACGGAGTGGACGACGCGTTTCAGCTGGAAGCCGGCGCTCTTGGACGAGGGGCGCAGGATG
>CBESZZ010000223.1:0-6441 GCA_965534055.1 uncultured bacterium
AGTTGATTATTCGTTGGTGGTATTTAATGGTCAAGGCGGTGAGTTTAAAGCAACAGAAGCTCTGCTGATGAATCGACACATACGCACCCACTAGTAGCTCGTAGTCAGTACCTGCCCGCCATCGATCCAGCGGTCGTTGATGCGGGAGGGGCAGCGCTGCTCGACTTCAGATCGATGAACGTCTTCCCGACGATCAACAGCACCAGCGCCCAGACTGGCTGGCCGAAGAAGGCTGAAAAGCCGGCGCCAAACAGGATGGCGATATGCATCAAGATCACGCGGCCGTAGGGCTCGAGCATGAGTTGCTGCGGGTTGCGGTAGCGCGCGTCGGTATTCAGGAACTCAGTGACGTAGGCAATCAGGTGGCTCAGTGCGAGTCCGGCTACCGCCCATGGAACCAACGGTGAACTTGCGAGCATGCTCTGAACCATGTCGACGGGGTTCATCCCCGGCTGGTTGGACTTGGCAACGACATCACTCCAAGACAAGAACAGGAACAGGAACACGCCGTGCACGAACATGAACATGCCGAAGTGCACGCAGAAGAACACCGACATGAAGACGCGGCCGAGGAACGGTAGCGGGCGTCGCATGGTGCCCAATTCGTCCGAGACTGGATGCAGGTCGATGGGGGCTGTGGACATCGAGCCGGTGCTCTCGAAGGTGCCGCTGGCGACTTCGTCGCCGATTCCCTGGCGCGGCATTCGCGTCGTCCACATCTTCAGCAGCGTGAACACGCCGAGGATTGCCGTCTCTAGCCAGTAGAAGGCGAGGATCGGAAACACCCGCCAGCCGAACGCGAATACACCAATCAGCGGAATCGCGTTGGCAGCGATCCGCGCGATGTTCGAAGACTTGGCCCACTGAATTCGCATGCGCAGGCTCTTAGACGGTCTCAGGCTCGGCCGGGTTGCGGCCGAACACGAGCATGAACGCGGCCAACACCGCAAATCCAGCCAGCCAGGCAGCCCACCAATACTCGGTGCCGAAGAACACCATGGGCAGATACCCGCACACGATGGCGACGCCCATGGTCAGCAGCGCGTAAGGCGCCTGCGTGCGAACGTGGTGCAAGTGATCACTCGCGGTTGCGACGGAGCTGAGCACGGTAGTGTCGCTGATCGGCGAACAATGGTCGCCAAAGATGGAGCCTTCAAGCACCGCACCGATAGTCAACACCATGAGCACGGAGCCGAACCCTGGCTCGACGCCGCTCCCCAACGTGTGCGCGAGCACCACAACGTTTGGTAGCAGGATGGCCATCGTTCCGTATGAGGTGCCGGTCGCAAACGCGACCAACGCGGCCAGTAGGAACATCACCACCGGGAGCAACACCGGCGGGAAGCGATCGTGGAACGCGGCGGTGAGGTAATACGCGGTGCCGAGGTCACGGCAGACTTCACCGATTCCCCACGCGAGCACGAGGATGACGACGGCAAAGAACAGCGCGCTGGCAGAGCGCACCGCGCTGCGAATGACCTCGCCGATCCCAAGCACTCGTTCGACCAGCGCCATGCCGGCCGCGACGACGAGGGCGACGACTGAGCCTAGGCAGAGTGCCTTCGCGCTGTCGGTAGCGCCCATGACCCACTGCCACTTCTCGAGGAAGCCGGTCTTCTCCGCGGGCACTTGGTAGTTGCCATCGCTGTCATAGGCACCGAAGTACCAAATCAAGCCGATGGTGGTCGTGATCAATAGCAGCAGCGGGATCAGCGCTCCACGACCCCGGTGGGGCACACCTTCAGGTGCTTCGATGTCTGCGAGCTTCTTGCTCACCATGGGCGTGGCGTCGTCCGCAATGGGTTTGCCTTCGAGGCGCGCGCGACGCTCGGCGCGCAGCATTGGTCCCCAATCCCGCTTCAGCAGGATCATCAGCAGCACCGAGCCCAGCGTGAAGATGCAGTAGAACCGGAACGGCAGCGTCTCCAGGAACACCTGAAACCCCTGGCTCTCGGTGTACGGAGTCCCTTGCGCGTCGGTGACTTCAGGCAGCTGCCCGGCGAACATCGAAACTTCGTAGGCGACCCAGGTCGAAAAGATCGAAATGCCGGCCACCGGTGCCGCGGTGGAGTCCACGACGTAGGCCAGCTTCTCGCGGCTGATGCCCATGCGGTCCGAAAGCGGCCGCATCGTGGTGCCCGTGATGATGCAGTTCGAGTAGTCGTCGAAGAAGATCAGGAGCCCGATGACATAGGAGCACAGCAGCGTCGACGTGGGGCCACGCGCGAGCTTCCGGATCCACGCGACCATCCCCTGCAGTCCGCCGGACCGCGACATGACGCCGACGGCCATGAAGAGCACGAGCACGAACCCAATCACCCAGAGGTGGAAGGTGTCGAGCAGCACGCGGTTCCAGAAGACATCGACAAATAGGTGCGTGCCCCCGGCCACGGGTGCCATTCCCACATGCAGCAGCGCGCCAAGCGCGCAGCCGAGGAACAGCGAGATCATGATCTTGCCGGTGAGCAGCGCCAAAATGATGGCGAGGAACGCCGGCATCAGGCTCGTGCGGGCCGGATAGATCGAGTCCATCTGCACTGGCTCCGGCGGCGGCTGCACGCGGGAGCCCGTGGCGAAGATCTCGATCCGCGCCCCATCCTGACCCGTCCGAACCGACATCGCGAGCGGCGCTAGGTCGGGGTCGACCTGCACCGATGTCCCGGATTCGGTGCGCATCCGCGCCCATTCTCGGGCGGTGCTCGCCCAGGCCTCGGCGCGCTCAGTTCGCTCTCCGGGGTCTTCGACCTCGGGAATGAAGGTCACAGCCAGAGGGGGGAGGCGGCCGGCGTCCACAAACCCGGCCAGAGGCGAATCCCCACCGTCCATGAGCTGCACGCGGCTCTGGAGATAGGCTGAACGATCGGTGTCCGGCTCGGGCACCAAGAAGTAGAGGGCCACGAAGGCCATCGCCAGGACGTAGCGAAGGCTACCGGTCATGGCGCGGCAGGCTACACTCCCAGCCGCTCATGTCGCCTCTTCAGTTCGCTCTGTTCTTCTCCGGCCTCCTCGTCGCCTACGGTTTGGTCCATCTCCGGCTGGTCCGATTCGAGGGTTACCTCCGTGAACTTGGGGGCATTCGAGCCCTAGATGAGCGCACGAAGGAGCTATCGGCCCGTTTGGAGCGGGTGCGTCTCGAGCACGTGGAGGAGCAGCTCGAGGTGCTTCACGACGATTTGAAGGAGCTCATCCATGCCTCGGCCCGGGTCGAGCGGCAGCTTTCGAGCATGCGAATCGTCGACGCATCCGGAGAAATGGTCGTCGAAGGAGCCCCCGCGCCTCAACCATCCACCGGTGAGGGGTCACCCGGTTCCCGGGTTCGCGCCCTGGTCGAGTCTCGGCTGCTGTCGCTCGGCTACAACAACCTGCGGATTCTGTCGGATCTGGGCGAGATCTCGCTCGAAGACTCTGTGGATGTTCGGGTGGAATGCGAGCGCGAGTCGATGCGCTACAAAGGGCGGGTGCTCACGCAAAACGGGGCCATTCGGGATCTCAACCTGAAGTCGATGGCGCAGTCGTTCCCGTAGAGATCCTTCGGTTCGCGGCCCCGCGCTCCAGCTCACGACTTGTGCGAGCGGCGCAGCGATTCATGATTCCGCCATGACCGAACAATCTCATGGTGGCCTCACCGCCCTGCCCATCCGGCGCCTTGCAGACCACGTCGGCGAGCGCGCGCTCGTTCAGGGTTGGGTCTACAATGTACGCAAGAAGGGCAAGCTGGCGTTTCTCATCCTGCGCGATGGAACTGGCCTCCTTCAGTGCGTCGTGGTTCGCGACAAAGTCGGCGAAGAAACGTTCGATGCTGTGAAGGCGCTGACCCAGGAGTCGAGTGTCCGCCTGATCGGTGAAGTCAAAGCCGATGATCGGTCGCCGGGCGGCGTGGAGCTCGGTGTCGAAACGGTCGAGGTGATCCACGTCGCCGAACCGTATCCAATCACGCCCAAAGAGCACGGTCCCTCGTTCCTGATGGAGCATCGGCACCTTTGGTTGCGCTCTAAGAAGCAATCCGCGGTGCTGCGCATCCGCGACGAAGCGATTCGCGCGATCCGTGGGTTCTTCCATGAGCGGGATTTCTTCTGCGTGGACTCGCCGATGTTCACGCCTGCCGCATGCGAAGGGACGTCCACGCTGTTTGAGGTCGAGTACTTCGACGACAAGGCTTACCTCACGCAGTCGGGCCAGCTCTACGGCGAGGCCAGCGCGATGGCGCTGGGCAAGATCTACGTCTTCGGTCCCACGTTCCGCGCCGAGAAGAGCAAGACGCGACGCCATCTCACCGAGTTTTGGATGGTGGAGCCGGAAGCTGCGTTCTACGACCTCGAAGACGTCATGAACCTCGCGGAAGATTTTGTGTCGACCATCGTGCGGTCCGTGCTCGATAACTGCGCGTCTGAGTTGGCGGACCTCGAACGGGATGTCGAGAAGCTGCGGCCCGCGGCGGAGACGCCTTACCCGCGGATGACGTACGCCGAAGCCTGCGACTTCCTGGCCAAGACCGATCTCGAGTTCACGCCGGGTGATGATTTCGGAGCGCCACACGAAACCGCGTTGGGAGCACCCTACGACCGCCCGGTGATGATTCACCGCTGGCCAGCCGACATCAAAGCCTTCTACATGAAGCGCGACCCGGAGAACCAAGACATCGCGCTCGGCGTCGACATGATCGCGAGCGAAGGCTACGGCGAAATCGTGGGTGGTGCGCAACGCGAGGACGACCTGGAGCTTCTCGATCAGCGCATTAAGGATCACGACCTGCCGGCGGACTCGTTCCGCTGGTATTCCGACCTCCGTCGCTACGGGTCGGTGCCGCACGGCGGATTCGGTTTGGGTCTCGAACGGACGCTCGCGTGGATCTGCGGCGTAGAGCACCTGCGCGAGTGCATTCCTTACCCGCGAATGCTCAACAAGATCTACCCGTAGCCCCGCTACGTCCTAATCGCCGCCGGTTGTCTTCGGGCCTGCGGATGGGCTAGACGATTGGGGATTCGACGCGCGGGATAGCAGGCGTCGAAGTCGCGCCGGGGAGAGATCCCTGGCGAGCAGCTTGCCGTCCGCGCCAACCAGGAAGCTGGACGGCGTGCGCGTTAGGCCAAGGATCGCTGCGTTTTCTGATCGGAAGCCGTCTTCGACGGCGATGGCCCGAAACGCGCGGCTTGGTGCGGCAGTTCGCATTTTTTCCGCCGCATTGCTCCCCATGCCCATGAGCACGCACTGTGCTTCGGGCTGTCCAGAACGGCTCCAGATGCGTGCCAACTCGCGGCCTGCGCGCAGGGACGCGGCATCGTCGCTAGACCAGAACACCAGTAGGTGGGCGCGTTTCGCCAAGTCCTCTCGTTGGACGGGGCCGTGCAGCTCGTCTGGACCAAACGTCAAAGCGGGCATGGCGCGACCGAGCGCCAACGTCGGGGACCGTTTGAGTCGTTCGTCTGCGATCGCCGCGAAGCGTGCATAGCGCGAGTGTGGACGGCGACGAATCGTTTCGCTGTAGGCCTTGCGGGCAGCGACTAAGAGTTCCTTGCCGTCGGCGGCTTCGAGGCTGCGGCCCTTGCCGTACAGAGCGCGGCCTTCGATCTCCGCGCGTTCGGCAGCGCCCAGCCCCAGGTTGGCCGAGGGAGAAGTCGACGCATCGTTGGCCGTCTCCAGTTCTGTCAGCACCGAATCGTAGAGCTCAACCGCGACCTGTGGTTCGGTGTGTTGAAGCGCTAGGTCCGCGGTCAAGATCGTGGTGATCCACAGGGTCTTTTTCGACCACGAGTCGCGATTGGTCGCAATCAACCTGCGCGCTGCTTCGATCCTGGCCTTCAAATTCTTCGCGGTCTGCAGCTCCGTGTTGAATGCGCGCATCGCGTCCGCATGGGGTCGCTGCTCTGGCGTCGATTGGGCGGTGGCAACCGTGGCGCCCGTGATCGAGACCGCAGCAAGAACCGCGAGGCCAAGCTGACGGATGATCTTGTCATTCATGGTCAGCCTTTGTCTGGGATCTGTAGCGACTTGAGCCACGACTTGGTGCCGCGCTCGAGGATGGGCCACGGACTGTCGGGCACCATGTCAAAGGCGTGGCCCGACGTGTCGGTGATGGCTTCCAAGACTATTGCGCGTTCGTTCGCCCAGCGGCTGCGATTCGGCAGATTCATCTGCTCGGCTGGTGCTGCCCCCGCGGGGCTGCCGGCCAACAGCAGCGCGTGCGCCAGGTCACGGACACGAAGAACTTCGCCTTGTCGAATCATTGTGGCGACCGCGGAAGCGCGCAGTTCCGTGTTGGCCGTGGCGTCTCTTGCGGCCCGCTGGAGTGCTTGCTGCGCGGCTGGTGTTGGCGCGCCGGTCAGAGCGCGAGCGGCCACCGGTGCATCCAGTGAGCGAGCTTCGATGCGCTGGATGCACAGGCTGCTGGCACCTTGGATCGCTGACGTGTTCGTCGTGGGTGGGAGCCTTTGGATCAATTCC
>CBESZZ010000224.1:0-6438 GCA_965534055.1 uncultured bacterium
TCGCATTTGATCGACGTAGAACGCGAATTTCCGCGGCAACGCTGGAGGCCAGCCATCCTGCGGCGGTGCGTCGTCCTCGGGAAGCGCCGCGACAAACTCATGGCTGAGGATGTCATCCATCGTGACTTTCCGCCGCTTGAAGAGTGGATGCGAAGGCCCGCAATAGACGCCGCATTCGATGTCGGTGAGATGCTCGGTGTGCATGCGCGGGTGGTTGACCATCCGACTCTGCAGGATGAGATCGAGGTCTCCCCGCAGCACGCGCGCGACCGCGTCCGTGAGATCGCTCGTGACGTGAGCCTGAAGGTCGGGGCATTCCGTGCGGAGCTGTGCAAGTGCGGGCGCGAGCAGTGCAGTGGTCGCAACGCCGGAGCTCGCCAGCTTGATGCGTCCCGAGAGTCGCTCCGACCGAACGCTCAGCAGACCCTCATGGACAATGCGCATGGCGTCGCGGACGGCCGCGAGGAACGCTTCGCCCGATTCGTTGAGCTTGATGGTGCGCCCATCGCGCAGGAATAGCGTGTGACCCATCGCTTCTTCGAGGAGCTTCACCGAGCGCGAGAGCGCTGATGGGCTCGTATGGAGGAGTTCGCCTGCTTGGGGCAGATGTTCGCACTCTCCGACGGCTCGGAACGCGGGAAGCCAGTTCCAGAACTGGTTGATCTGACGCAGAGGTTCCATGGCGTCAGTCTACACCGTTCGCTAAAATAGAACGATTCGTTCGAATCATTGCGCGAAACGGGACTGGGGGTGGGTCGTTAGGAAGGGCCGTCGCGAGCGAATCGCCCGCGCCTCTTTTCCAACCCCTCGCTCAACAAGAACCACTGCAATGCATCCCATCACCACCGCATGCGGCCTCATGGCCGCAATGACCTGTCTCACGATCGACGCCCAAGCCCAGGGCATGGTGCGTGTGCGCGTCACCGCCGAAAACCTCGCCCCCGTCCAGGGCACCTTCCAGACCCCCATCTGGGTTGGCTTCCACGACGGCACCTTCGACACCTACGACCGCGGCGCAGCGCTCGGCGCCCTCGTGCCGAACAATGCGGTCGAGCGTCTCGTGGAAGACGGTGCAACTGGCCCGCTATCGACCGAGTTCCTGGCGTCGGGTCGCGGTACCGTCGACGGCACAATTCCCGGTCCGAACGGTCCGATCGCTCCCGCAGACGTCGCATCGAAGTCGTTCCTGCTCAACCCGAGCGCCGCGACGAGCAGCTACTTCAGCTACGCATCGATGGTGCTGCCAAGCAACGACGCGTTCGTTGCCAACGGCAACCCGATGGCGCATCGCGTCTTCCAAAACGGTGCGTTCCAGCCAGTGACGTTCTTCTCAGCCAGCGTTTTGGACGGTGGCACCGAGGTCAATGACGAGGCCCCCGCGAACACCGCGTTCTTCGGGCAGATGGCACCCAACACGGGTGCCGTGGAAGGCGGAACCGTCACCGTGCACCCAGGTTTCATGGCTCCGGGTTCGGGCGGCATCCTCGATGACGCGCGGTTCAGCCAGGGACGCTTCGAGTTGCCCGGCTACCCAACGTTCAAGTTCCGCTTGGAAAGCGCTCCGGCGATCACGGCGGACCGTGTGCACGTCGCTGGGCTCGCTGGTCCTGGTGGCGCATCGGGCTTCGCGCTCGTGGTTCTGGCCGAGAACGGCACGGCGTTGCAGTACTGGCTCGTGCTGCAGAACATCGGCGACGTGACCGGTGCTTCGATCACGACTCCCGATGGTGTCGTTGCAAACCTCAACATGCAGGCCAAGAGTGGCCCTCTGCGCATCATCAGTGGCGTTGTTCGCGAAGCGGATCTGACGGGTGCACTGACGGCCAAGCCGCTGGACCTGCTGTCGGCAGCGTTCGAGGCGGGCATGGGTGACCTGCAGGTGCAGACCACGACGTTCCCAATGGGCGCGTTGAACGGCACGGTGCGGTTGATCCGATGACGCGGGCGAAGAGTCATCGATTCGAGCGGTTGCTGCGTCACGGATTCGTCGGTGCTGCGGCTTTGGTGATCGGTGTGCTTGCCTACCGCGGGTTTTCCACGGACCAGGTCGACGCACCGCCGGTCACCAGTCAAACCGTGGCTCCTGCGCCGGTCGCTTCCGCGCCAGCGCAGGACACTGTGACGCCAGATGCGGCACCTTCGCCATTGGTGCGGAGTGTCGTCGAAGCATCGAACGACGGTTCGCACGGATCGGCGACTGCGGCAGGCTTGCCGCCCGAGATCCTCGCGGCCCTTGGCAGTATCGAGGACTCGCGGAGTCTCGGCGCAGACACCAAAGCGCTGGCGAAGTCGATTCTTCAGCAACGCTGGTCGGATCTGAACGCGGCACCGAAGTAGGGCGCGAAGAAACTCGCCGCGGTCCCTATGGAGGCCGCGACGGCAGAGTCTCTGCTTAGCCCGTCGGCTGATTGCGAGCGGCCCTGTCATGCGGCCCTGAATGTGCGGCCCTCAGATGCCGCCAACAAGCCGGCCGTCGCGCACCCGTTGATCGAGGCTGCGCGCCGGCGTCCTCGTGATCTCGAGGAAGTCGGCGCGTCGCTGCCGAGAACCCGAGCGAACCGCGAGCCAGTTGTGGATTGCGCGTTCTGATCGTCAGGTCGCCTTTTCTCGGGAATCCTGTCCGTTGTGGGTGTGCACGGCCCTGCTCTCTTGTGGCCAGTGTCACAAGCCGATTCGGCGTAGTCCCGAGCACCCAATGAATTCTCCAGCTTCCGATTCCGAAGACCGACTCGCGCGAGCGATCGATTTGCACCACGAGTATCTCGCTGCGGGCGGCACGGGGGATAAGGCAGCGTTGCTTCGTGCGCACCCCGATCTCGCCGAGATTCTGGAGCCTCTTCTGGAGGATCACGACGATCACCTCGCCTCGGATAGCGATTCCGAGATCGATGAACTTGGTGACTACCGCATCATTCGCGAAATCGGACGAGGCGGCATGGGGGTCGTGTTTGAGGCCGAGCAGCTTTCTATCGGGCGGCGCGTCGCCCTCAAGGTCCTGCCTGCCAATGAGTTTCTCGACCCGCGAGCGGTGGCGCGGTTTCGACGCGAAGCACGGCTCGCCGGTAGCTTGGATCACCCGGGCATTGCCAAGGTGTTTGCTGTTGGGAAGCAGGATGGGCAGGACTGCTTCGCCATGGAGTTGGTTCGCGGCCGGAGCTTGGCAGAGATTGTCGACGAGCTTCGTGCGATCGGAGCGAACGCGGTGTCACCTGCAGATGTGTCCGCATTGTTGGATGCCGCGGTGGGCAAGGAAACCGCTAGCGATTCAAATTCCGCGGCGCGGCCTGGAGTGACCAGCTACGTCGACTGGGTGCTCGAATGGGGAGTGCAGCTCGCGGATGCGTTGGATCACGCCCACGTCGCCGGAATCGTGCATCGCGATGTGAAGCCAGCGAACATTCTCATACGCACCAGCGGTTCGGCTGTGCTGACCGACTTCGGCATCGCTCGATCGGACGCTGCGATGTCGGTCACGTTGACGGGCGCGTTCGCAGGAACTCCGAGCTACTCCTCCCCTGAGCAATTGCGCGGCAGTGCCGATGCCTTAGACGCCCGGAGTGACGTGTTCTCTCTAGGCGCTACACTGTTCGAGGCACTGACCCTCAGCCCTGCGTTTCCCGGCGACACGTTTCAGGATGTGGCAAGTCGGATCGAGAAGCACGATCCACGTCCGCCCTCAAAGATCAACCGCAAGCTCTCACGCGACGTCGACGCGATCATCTTGCGTGCGTTGGAGAAGAACCCTGCAAACAGGTACGGCACCGCGGGTGAGTTTGCTCAGGATTTGAGAAGCCTGCTGGAGCATCGACCCGTGGTGGCTCGACCCGTGGGGCGCTTCGTTCGAGCTACGCGCTGGTGTCAACGCAACCCGATTGCCGCAGGCTTGTTCGCGACCATTGGAGTTGCCCTCGTAGTCGTGAGCGTGTTCGCCAACCAAGCGGCGCAGAGCGCAACGGTTGCCGGCCAGCGACTCGTGCAGTTTCAAGCCGTCAAAGTGGTTCGCGACGTGCGTCTGCTTGAGCATGCGCTCGACAACGCGCCGGGACCGCACCCGAGAAACGCCGAGCGACTGAACCGCGTTCACGAACGATTCGCGGAACTGAAGGGGCGCTTGCCTGGCCTGATCGAAATTCGCGACGAACTTGCAACGCGTGGAACACTTGCGAGCGCGGCGGATCCCGATCGCTTGCTCTCGGTGCATCCCGCGGCGCCTCACTTGCACATCCTCGAATCGGGTCGCTCGATCTTGGCTGGTCGCGCCGAGCGAGATCATCTGAGGGGAGCCTGGGGCGAGATCGTCGCAACCCGTCTTCATGCCATGGATCTGGAGATCGCGGAGGTGCGGGCGCGGGTGAACGCCCGACGCGGACTGGCCTTCGAAGATGCCGAGGATGAATATCTCTTCGACACGCTCGAAGATCAGATCGAACGAATCGAGTGGTTGGTTGAACGACGCCTCCCGGAGTTGACCGATCGCGTGCGTTGGGCAAGCGAGCTGGTCGCAGCGCAAGCGGCGACGCACCAAGAGTCATGGGAACGCGACGCCGCGATGGTGCAGCTTCCGCCATACCAACCGTCGATTGAGCCAAGCGGCTTGGCGCAAATCCATCATCTAGTGCCCTTAGGTCCCGATCTGGATTCCGGACTCTTGGAGTATGCCTATCCTCGGAGCGGGGTGATTCCCAAACGCGATGACGATGGCGCCCTTCAGATTGACGGGGAGTCGGCCATGGTCTTTGTCCTCTTGCCTGGGGCAAACACGCTGATTGGGGCGCAACGCAAGGACCCCGACGAGCCGCACTACGACAAATTCTCCGGAGGCGGAGAGAGCATCGCTTCCGTGCGTCTTGATCCGTTCTTGATTGCGAAGTTCGAGGTCACGCACGCGCAATGGGATCGGCTTGCGGAGCCTCTGTTGAAGGATCACCACGCGCACTTCTTCTACGGAGCCAAAGGATGGGAGCTCAAGCCGATCATCAACGTGAGTTGGTTTGTGTGCAGTCAGATTTGCACAGCACATGGTCTCGAATTGCCTACCGAAGCGCAGTGGGAGTACGCGTGTCGAGGCAACACCCAGACGCCGTGGTGGTGTGGGGCTGATGTCCTAACCCTGAATGGGCGAGAGAACGTTCTCGACGAAGATCAACCTCGGTCGGGCCACGCCCCTTTTAGCGATGGATGGTTTGGGCGACTGCCCGTCACGGACCGTCGTCCCAATCCCTTCGGGCTCTATCACATGCATGGCAACGTGCAGGAGTGGTGCCGAGATCCGTGGGTCCGAAGCGACGGCATCATGCGCGATGGCGATGGCCTGCGTTCCGGAGGGACAGAACCGGAATCGCGTGCCGTGCGCGGCGGTTTTTACATGGGTCCTTACACGTATTCCCGGAGTTCGAAACGCATGAGTGCGGGCATGAACGACCGGAAGCAAATCATGGGACTTCGACCCGGAATCCCACTCTTGTCAACGAACGAACCTCTACGGAAAAGGTGAATAGGATGTCTTGTCGCTTTGAATCAATCTTGATGTGCTCTTCATCCTTGGTTGCATTGCTTGCTCACGAATCACCCATGGCGCAGCAAGTGATCGGCAGCTCGAATCCAAACAGCTTCGCTGAATACCCTGTCTTTGGACCGCGGGTATTCGCCGCAAACGACCAGACCCGTGGGATGGAGTTGTGGACGATCGACATCTCTGGAGTCGTGACGCCACTTGCGGATATCGCACCTTTGGACGTTGGGTCAGAACCCACCAGTATTACTCCCACGGGCATTGGCGTCTTCGCCGCAGCGAACGATGGTTTGACTGGAGTCGAGCTATGGGAAATCGACTTGAACGGTGGGCCTCACAGCTTGGTGGCCGATCTATCAAGCGGTTCGTCCAATCCCGAGCTACTGACAGAGTCCGGCGGAAGTTTGTTCTTCGTTGCGGATGCTGGGAACGGGCGTGAGCTTCATGTCTACGACGGTGGCTCAGTCACGATGGTCGGAGGTCTTGGGGCAGATCCTCGGGAGCTCATGAAATTTCAAGGCGGCGTGGTGTTCTCGGCCGACGATGGAACCAATGGACGCGAAATGTGGTTCAGCGACGGGGTCACGTCATGGATGGTTGCGAACCTCGATGGCGTGGGCAGCGGCAACCCGCATGGTTTCACCGAGTTTCAAGGCAAGGTCTACTTCGCTGGGCGAACGTCGACCGAAGGCATGGAGCTGCGTTCAACGGACGTGACGTCGCAGACCATTCAGCTGGCCTGGGATGTGAACCAGGGTGCGGGTGGTTCCGGAGTATCGCGTTTGCACGCGAGCGCGGAACTGTTGTTCGTCGCCGACGATGGAACCGGAACTGAGGGTGCCGAACTCTGGACGTTTGATGGCACCACTGCATCGATGATTGATGTGCGCAACGGTCCGGCTGGCGCCGGGATCGCTGAGTTCACG
>CBESZZ010000225.1:0-6428 GCA_965534055.1 uncultured bacterium
GTGCCTTCTCAGGAGCGATCCCGGCGGACACCGGGTCAATGGCCGACTGTGGGCGCATCCCACAACCAATCACGTTGCGTTCGTCGCTCGCGACGATGGCCGAAGCGATCGGATTGTTGCGAACCATGTCCCGTGACCGGTCCACAAGATCTCGCAGGTCGGCAAGGATCACATCGTCCGCGGTGCCGCCCACGTGCGGGAACCAGTCCGCCGTCAGTCCATTTCTTTGTGCACCGTCGTACCCGGTGCCCGCCCCTCCTCCTGGCATCGAGCGGGCAACAGCGCGGTGCCGGATGATCTGAGCGACGAGACGCTCGGCTTCTGGAGCTTGCTCTGACATCAGCAGGGACTCCGGAACGTGATGTTTGCACGTCCGCCGCCCCGGCGACGAATGCACGCAGCGCGCTCTAAGCTCGCTTGGCGAGCAAGGAATGCGGCGTCGACTCGTGTGGCCTTGAAGCCGTCTGGGCTCTCCCAGGACTGCAGGCCGTCTTCCATCATCTCGGCAAGTGCGGCGCCGGCTCCCGCGCCGACGCACGGGTTTTGAGCCGTCCCGCCAGAACCACCCGGATCAGGAGGAATCACGACCTCGATGCCAAACGAGTCACGGAGTGACCCATGGCTGATGTCGTTGTTGAACGGCCACGAGATGCCGTAAGAGTCCGTCAACGTGGCTTTGCTGCTTGCTCCGACGTCCAGGCGCGTGCCCGGGTCGTAGGGCTGGTGAGGGTCGTAGGCGACGGGGAACGTTTCGATGCCGAACGTCGTCGTGACCTGTGCGCCAGGATCTTGCTGCCCGATGAACTCCGCGGGAAGACCTGTGATTGGCGAGGGTTCGGGGAGGCCTGTCTCGATGCCAAAAGAATCGGCAACGCCTCCAGCGTCTTGGGTGCCGATGCCCGTGGGCTCTTCGCCGTAGTTGTAAGGGTCCGGGATGAAGTGCATCCACTCGTCGGCGTAGTCCGATCCGATCTGGGGATACCAGTCTCCGCCACCAGGGTCGGGTGGACGCACGGCCCATGTGTCTAGAATGCCTTCGGCACGCTGGCGCAGGTTGACGTCACCGTTGAGCGTCGCGACGTCATGAGCGAAACGCACGGCGGGCAAGCCCCAAGATCCAAGCCCTCCGCTGTTGCCAACGGTCGCGATGAGGCCTTCACCATTCGGCATGCGCCCAGCAGTGAACCAAACGTTGCCGGAGTTGAAGTCTGTGTCTTCGAACGGCACACCGTTGTTGAACAGCTGGAAATAGATCATCTCCCAGCGTGGCTGCGGTGTGACCAGCGCGCCGAACCGCCATCCATAGAGCACAGTGTTCTCTGCGAGCTTTTCCGCGAGACGCATCCCGTTTTCGACGGCAGCCGCACCCAACATTCGCTTGTAGGCAAACATGCCAGCAACGAACATCCCGTTCATCCAGTGAACTGCGGCGGGTCCTTGGTCAGTGAGGCTCTCGATGAGCTTATTGGCCGAAGAGTCTCCGATCGACTCTAGGTAGCCGTTATAGGTCGCGGGGAACGGTGGCCCACCTCCGAACAACAGATCCCACTTGCTAGGAATGTCGAACGTGAGGTTTGGCGTGTTGTTTGTCGCCGCGTTCTTGAACGGAGGGCCTGGGTCACGAGCACGGACTCGTGCTTCGCTAAAGGTGTAGGAGTTCCGACCACTGGCGTTGGCCTTCAGCCGCGGATGCCCGGTCACCGCGAACAGCGTCGATGCAGTCATCGCGCTGCGGCCTTCGTCCCGGACAGACCGAATCTCTCCAGCCAAGCCGTCATGGGGGAGAAACTCACCCGGTGATTGGTCGCACCAGATCTCAGCGTACCCCCGGCAAATTGCAGTGGCACCGACGTCTCCAGTGAACAACGCGGCGACAACCGCCGTTTTGCGGTTGTGCTGTCCGTCATGCCCACCCCACACCGCTGGTGCTGCGCCGTTCCTGCCTCCGTTGACTGTCTTCCGAACATCGCTTGAGCTGATCGACCCAGGCTTGCCGAGCTTGTTAACGGTGCCAATGTTGTGCGGACGCTCACTCAACAACGCATAGCTGCTCGTGTTGGCGCGACTCACCTGCTCGATAGCGTCCGCCGAAGCATCATCTGGGAGCATGAACCAGATCGGGCGCGCGGCTTCCTGATAGGTAGCGCGCAGCAATCGCTCGGCAAGAATCGCCCCACCAACTGTGGTGGCCATCGGGTATTTGGAAACTCCGTAGACGTTCTGCGAGCCTGTATCACCAGGGATCGGGTTCGACATGAACTCGTCCCAATGGAACGGATCCGGAGTGGTGAGCCGAGTTGGTGCGGCTGTCGCGAGCAACAACCCGTTTCGTCGAGATCGCTCAAGTGCAAACCCGTAGCTGGGCATGTAGTCCGGGATCGGCTGCACCACGCCACAAGGTGGGTAGTTGCCGTGTTCCGCGTACGTGGTCGACATGCACGTCGTCCACGCGAGCCTCTCCGCCTGCCGCAGGTTGTCCTCCGGAGAGTTCGCCGCCGGCGGAGAGCTGGAGTCGAAGAACACGCACGAACCGCGATTCAGGACTCCTTGCCCGTCACCGATCAATCCTGGTCCGCACAGCTCAAAGAACTTGTTCCCGGCGTAGTTTGCCGTGTCGATTTCCTCGACGACCTTCCACTGCGCCCACTGGGTGGAGGCTTCGCACACGCCAAATCCCAAGCGCCAGCCTGCCGCGAACGTGTGGGAGAACCGCGTGCTCTGATCGTGCACGCCTTGCCACGACCACCAGCGGATGTATGGCAGCCCCGAGTGAACCTGGAAATAGAAGTGCTGCCACCCTTGCTCTGCGCCGAAGCGCACCTTCCACTTGTAGACCCTGGCCACCTGTCCGCCGTGGTGCTCTGAGACGTAGCCGTCCGATCCACGCAGTTCGCGAAGGACCTGCGACGGGCCAGCGTCGAAGACACTGAGCACGTTCCAACCCGATCCAGTCGGTCGGCCTCCGTTCGCGATCAGGTCACCTACCTGCGCTTCGACTTCGGGATGGAGTCGAAACACGGGCCGCGGAATCGGCGGAGTTGACCCGGTCATGACCGCAACCAAGCGCTCGCCAACGGTGTCCGAGAACGGCTGGGCTGGAACGTCGCAGAGAAACGTCACCCGCAAGTAGCGGAGTGATCCGTCCTCATGGAGATCGGTTTGCAACCCTTGGTCGACCGAGTCTGGCGCAGCAGTCTGCGGCCGCGCATCGGCCCACGTAGGATCACCGGAGTCGAGAGCGTTCTCGATCCAGACGGGAGGAATGTTGCTCGGGTCTGGGATTGCACCAGGAGCAAGGGTCGCGACCGTCGTGATGATCTCTTGGCGATCGAACGGAACGCGGTTGTGTGCGCGCGCTGTTCCGATCTGCGTGCCAACAGATTCCTGCGGGTCGCTGGTGGCCCAATTGCCGCTGGCTACCGCATCGAACGCAGCACGGTCGAGGCGTGCCATGGTCTCCGGCGGAAGGCCGAACACGATTGCGGTGCCTACGCCGATGCTGCTCGACGTCAGGCGGTAGTCATCATTGGCCGCATCTACGTAAGTTGGATCGCCAGTGACCGGGTCGATGCCGCCAGAGAACGTGGAAGCTGCACCGAACGCACATGCGCGGAAGGTGGCTGCAGCGAAGACCTGGCTCTCGGTGCTCGATCCCCAGTTGGCGAGATCGCCGATCTGGCAGTTCTCGATGAGCACGTCGGTCCACGTGTGCCCATCTGGCTCCATGCGGAGCTTCGGCAAATCGCAGTGCCGCAGAATCAGGTTGCTGACGTCGTTCTGGAATCCGCTGTTGCGGGTGCCGGTCGTGCTCTTGAACAGGAACCCGTGGATCGCAACGTCGGTCAGTGCGGAAGATGGATCGGTGAAGATCCCCTGAAAGTCAACATCCCCGGTTGCCCGCAGACTGCTGACCATCAGCCTCGTGTCCGAGCTCCCGATCTGGAGGATGTCCCCGTGAATGCCACCAGCCTGCTGCGAATGAGTCACACGGCAGTTGACTAGCGTCCGATCCGAGCTCGAGCCGTTGAAGCTCCCAGGGCTGAAGATGTCGTTCTGACAGTTCTCGGCGTGTGTGTCGCGCTCGATGTGCGACATCCCGATTGCTTCGGTGCAGTTCTCCCAGTGGCTATCACCGGTGCGGTAGACCTTGGTCCAAGCGCCGGAGATCTTCGCAGCACCCGTGCCGTTCACACCGTCGAGCCACAGATGCGTCAGACCGTCCCCATTTCGTAGCTGCACAGACAGCGTCACGTTGCGCAAGCAGAGGTGCGAATGGCCTTGCATCCCCTCGTTGCTTTCCTCGCCGTCGATCAAGATCAGCGAACGATCAACGTCAGGGTCCCCCTCGATGGTCAGCCACCCTTCCGTGACTGTTTCCAGGCGCTCGCCAAACGACATGTGTGGCGAGTCAAAGGACCCAGCAAGCAAGCGCACGTTTGCGCGCCCAGCATCACCCCGAGCTGCAGAACTGACCCAGCCAACCGAAACGTGCACGGCCTTCTTGATCGTTCGAAACGGATTTGCGCGCGAACCATCACCGGTCACGTCATCGCCCGTGCCGGAGGCATAGAACCACGGCTTGATGATCAGCGTCCCATCAATGTCCACGTAGACGGTGATGTCGTCGAGAGTCTTGGCCGTCACCCCATCCGCGGCATACAGCGACGCGCTGACGGTCAGAGTGCCAGTAACGAAGTTGCTGCCGACGCTGGGGTTCTCTAGCCAGAAGCCGGGATGCCGCGTCGCGTAGGTTTGCGAATCGGTGGGCACGAGCTCGCGCTGGTGCTGGACTTCCACCTGCTGTGAGGTGACGCCGTCCGTGATGTCGAAGACCACGCGCTCGATGCCTTCGATGTGATCACCGATGACACCGAGCCGCAGATCGCGGTCATGGACCGAGAGCGGAACGCTGGTCCAACCGTTTCCTGCGACGACGTTGGGCATCGCGGGGGACTAGGCCGGGTTCAGTTCGGCGTGGATGTGAATCCCCCACACCTGCGCCGGCTTCTGCTGGCCGGCCATGTTGATCAGGTTGAAGAGGGGCGCGGTACCCGCAGGCGTGGGGATCGTGATCCCGTAGTAGTTGAACAGCTGACCTACTAGCTCGTTGGCGCCGTAGATGAACTTCCAACTCAGCGTGCGCTGGGGGTTGAACGTCGCGCCGCCCACGCTCGGGTTCGGGTCGTTGTTGCGCGGGTAGCCGGCTTCCACGGGTTTGATCGACCCCGCAACGGGGGTCGTATTGCCGTAGGTCGACAACTCGCTCGGATGCCCCGACGTCACAGCATCCGCCACGTAGCCCTGCGTGAAGTTGTTCGGGCTCGCTCCGCCATTTCCGAACAACTGGCTGATCGCGCCGATCATGTAGTCGGCCCCGGCGACAGTCATCTTGTTGTGCCCCATCCAGTGGATACGGCTGTCGACGATGTTTCGATCGTCGTCAAGCTCCGGACCTTCCTCGATCGCGACGATCGATCGGATCCGCATCACGTCGATCGATGCTGCCGGCTGGCCGTCAGGGCCGAGAACTTTGGAGTCGGTGCTGTTCACCCGCGCGAGTGTCGCGCGCTAGGTTCGCTTCCTGCGTCCGGGCTTCGCGCCAAACGGACTGTCGGGGTCGCGCTCTTTGCGGATCGATTTGAAAGCTTCGCCACATCCCTTGCACCGGTGGTACCTGACTAGGCCGGAGCCCTTCACCCCTGACGTCGTTCTTTCGTTGCCTCCACAGTGTGGGCAAAGACACTCCGCCGGGTAGTAGTCAGCGCAGGGCATTGGCGAATCTTGTTGGCTCTCAGTCATTGAATGTCAGACCACCCATCCCCGCTTGAGCCTCGACGCCGACCTCCGCGGCTCGACGAGCGCAGGGCACCTCGTCGCGAGTTTTCGAGTTCTTTGGACATGCCAAGGGTCGTGTCGACCGAGACCTTGCCGGCACTCGATTGACCTGTCTGTTCGGGCTTTGCGGGGACGGGCTGGCTGCTCTCCTTCTCCGGCCGCCGCGCCTTGATGCTGATGCGCTTCCTCACCTTGCCATCGCGGCCCAGCGTTTTGTGCCACGCAGCCAAGGCCATCACCTCGGCGTCCCAGAGGTCGTTTCGCACGCTGCCAGGCTTGACCTCCCAGGCGAGTTTACCGCCGCCCTGGTGGACCTTGTGCTCCGAACGCATGTGCTTGAAGTAGTCGTTGAGGACTCCCTCTGTGTTGGCGTGGATGTGCCACGGGGCCCCGACTCCTGCGATCAGCTTGGCGAGCATGTCCTTGAACGTCATCAGGTTCATGCTCCACAGCCGAAGACCCGTGCGCATCACGGCTCCGGTGATGCTCGTGCGCTCAATCAGCGACGTCTTCAGCATCTCGTCCATGCGGTCGCGACCCTTCGACGGCGCGCACCGGTCCATGTATTTGCGACAGATGTCGTAGACCTCGTC
>CBESZZ010000226.1:0-6408 GCA_965534055.1 uncultured bacterium
CGCGCGACGGAGCTCGAACCTTCCAGCGGCAGGAGCAGCAACGGCGCGCGGCGCGGCTGTGTTGCACCAGGAGCTTCGAACCATTCGAGGAAGCCGACAGCGAGGAACAGCGTGTTGGTGCCGGTTTCCGACAAACTCAGCCGGGCTTCGCGCTGAATTTGCGTGAGGCGCTTGTCGAGTTCTTCGTCGGTGACCGCAACGCGCAACCGCCGTCGCTTCAAGTCTTCGTGCTCCGCGGAGCGAGCAGCCTGACGACTCGTAGCGTCGTCGGTTTCTTCGCCGACAGCGCGCTTGGTCGCGGGGAAGAAGTTGAAAGGTCGACCGCCAGCAAGCGCGTCTTCAAGCTTGGCCAGGTTCTCGACGGCGAGCGGCAAGACCTTCTTGGTGTCGCGCGCATTGAGCAGGCGATTGCGCAGCGAAAGGTCGAGCAGCTTGGAGGCCCAGTGCGAGAGGCGACCCTTGGGCGTCGTGGCTGCGATGGCAACTTCGTCAACGGCGCCGGTTGCGGATGTCGAACCTGGCAAGTGCACGCTGGACTCCGCCGCGTGTGGCGATGCGTCGTCAAAGTTCGAAGCACCACGTTCCTGCACCGAGCCTGCTGGGACGTCGTCCGGGGAAGAGCCCTCCGTAGTCGATCCGTCCGTGGAGGCTCCCTCGTCGCGACCGGAACCAGAACGAGCATCATGGTTCTCCACTCCAAGTGGCAGAATCCGCGCCACCCGACGGCAAGGCGTCAAGTCGAGCGCAAACATCATGGTCGCTCCACGACCCAGCTGGTGCACCGCGTCCTCTTGCGCATCCGCAAACGTCATCCCCGGCGGTCCACACAAATCGGTGGTTTCTACCACCAGCATCTCTTGGAGCTCAATGCGTTTGATGATGCGCAATGGCTCGAACTGCACCGGATCCGCGAACGTGTCGTCGCTGAGCCACACCGCGGGGAAGACGTGCCCCTCCATCATGATCAACAGTGCGTGCAACCCCACCTGCTCCAAGCAAGCCACAAACACGAGCGCTAGATCAAGGCACGTGCCCATCTCTTCGGTAAACACCTGGTCGGCCAAGCGAATCTTCTGCCCGCTCTGCTCGAAGCTCGCCGGCGGTTCGACATACGTAAGATCCATCGCCCGCAGCGACTCGTAAATCGCCTCCACGATCGCCCGCACGCGGCGTGGATCCTTCGTCTGGTAGGCATCGAGGTGCCCTGAACCCGTCGCTTCCGCCAACCGTGTCGAAGCCCGCTTCAACACGAACGGCAACGCCGAGTGATTCGGCTGCACGTAGGCAGCGAGCAGCTCGAGAGGAGCGGCGGTTCCCGGCCACTCGTTCCAAGCCAGCAGCTCCACAGGGAACGCCACCTGCGCAACCCGTTCGTTGCCGTCGACCTGATGCGCAAGCCCTTTGGCGGTCGACACAACCACCCGCAGCTCAGCAAGCTGCCGCTCACGCAGATCCCGCAACGCTCCACCCCGCAGCGAAAGATCCACCCGCGAAAGCCGATGCATGCCACCGGCAGCAATGCGGGCAATGCGAACTTCCCAGGGCGCATGAATCCCCGGCTCGGTAGAGATCTGGACGAGAACGTCCTCCAGATCTTCGTCGCCATCGTGATGCAGCCGAAGCTCATGCACGATGGGCACAGCGTTCTGCTGCATGGCCCACGTCACGCGGGCGCTGAGATCGGCTTCAATGCGCATGATTGGCCACAGGTGATGGGGCCAGACGGTTTCGGTCAATGACCGTACGGTGCCAGGACAAGAAACAGCATATTCACCGCCGGTCGTTCATCGCCCACGGCTCATCGGCGAAGGGTCGCATCGCACGTGGCCTGCCCCTCTGCGTCAACACGATTGAGACTCGGAAGCTCGCCGACGCTCACCAATGTGTTGCTTTCTGTCCTGGCACCGTACGTGCACTATCGGATGCGCGCTTCGAGCTCGATCTCGATCATGAATTCGGGCAGCGCGAGACCCTTCACCTCCAGCCATGAGCAGGTAGGGAAGGCCGTCTTGTAGACTTCGTTGCGATAGCCCGACAGTTCGAGAAAGCTGGCCATGTCGGTGGTGAAGATGTTTTCGACCACGACATCATCAAACGTGCAGCCAAAGTGCGCGAGCACTTGCCGCAAGTCGCTGTAGCAGTTGCGCATCTGCTGATCCAGATCGCCCACGGCGGTAGGCGTGCCAGCGTCGTCCATGCTGACGGCACCCGCGATCATCAGTTCGTGCCCGACGCGAATCGCGTGGGTATAGCCGTAGGCCTTCTCGGTCTCCGGGCGCAATGAGTAGTACTCCCGCTGAACTGTCGATTGGCAGCTGGTGAGCAGGAGTAACAGAGCGGTGAAAGTCGAAGTTGTGCGCATGGATAATGACCGTACGGTGCCAGGGCAAGAAACAACACACTCACCGCGCTTTGCTTCCGGATCCATGGTCGCAATCCACAGGGCCTCCGCTCGACGCGGAGCGTCGCTGGCACCCTCTCAATGTGTCGAATCTTGTCCTGGCAGCTTACGTGCGCATTTGCCTTGCGCCCATGAAGCCCAGGTAGCGCCGAATCCAACGGACACAGGAAGTACTCCTTCAACGCAGCCGAATTGATTGACGAAGCGTATTTTTGGGCAGCTCTCGAGTTCCGCGTGACCGCAGAACTGAGCGTCACCCTCCATAAGACCCTGCACGCGGGATCGTGGTGCGACGGGATCGAACCAACGGTCTTCAACCTCCAGCAACGCTCGCCGTACATCCAAGGAATTGCGTGGGCTGGCAAGTCAGGCCAAGACGATTGGATGTTTCGCCTCTACCTGCGCAAGCGATACTCCGAGCGGTCACAGATTCGTTGGGAACATCACCTTCCGGATTCAGCGTTGACCCACTGGCTTGAATACGACGTCGAAAACCGCTGGATAATCGTCGATCCACTCGACTCGGTGCGGGACGAGCACAGAGCTTGGCTGCGGGAGAGCCATAGCTCATAACCCCGTGAACACACGCTCTCCGACTGCGGCGCCGCGCGAGGTCGTGCGTGGAATCTCCGAGGAAACCTCGCTGCTCTCACGACCGCGCATCGATCATCGCGGCGCCGCACGCGTCGGCGGAACACTGCAAGTCCGCGTCCGCGGCGCGCTACCTAACGGGTTGACGTTCCTCGCTTGGGGCCCGATGGCCAATGTGGATCTCGGCCCCATCGGCGCGCCTGGCAATCGCCGCTATGTCGGCGCCATGGGCGGCGGCGCCTTCGCGGTACCAACCAACTCTTTGGGTCGTGCGGCCACCAATGTGCCGATTCCGGCCGTCCCCGGATTCTTGGGCGCGAACCTGAGCCTGCAATGGGCTGTTTTTGACCCAATGGCCAACGCACTTGGGGTCGTGGCTTCCGACGCGTTGGGCATCGTCGTCGGGGCCTGACGGTCTGGACCTGACGCCCCGGAGACTCTTGACGCCAAATCGCGGCATCCACGCGCTAGCATCCAGCGAATGCGACCCGAATTGCCCAAAGCGTTTCGCGCCCAGCGCGAACGCGCCCCCAAGACTTCAGTCTTCGCTTGCCTGCTGCCGCTATTGCTCGGGCTCGCGAGTTGCGCAACAGCTCCCGGACAGTCTGCCGAAACGCAGAAGACCGCCCCGACTCCAAAGCCAAAGATCGCGGTCATTGGCGCCAGCGTCAGCGCGGGTTTTGAAGACGGCCCACTGACGGGAGGATCCGCCGAGAACCGCTCGGTCCCACTCGCAACCGTGCTGAAGCACATGTGGCAAGACGCAAAACTTCCGCCGGTCGTGCTCAATCTGTCGGACCCGTTCATGTTCCGCTCCGCGCCCGAGTCGGGCGCCGTGCAGCTCAAGCGTGCGATTCGCGAAGACCCAGACTTGCTAATCGCGATCGACTTCGCGTTCTGGTTTGTCTACGGCACGCGATCCAACTCGAACCGCAAAGAGAAGTTGGAGCTGTGCCTCACGATGCTCGATCATTGGAAGAAGCCGATCCTGCTCGGTGATATTCCGGACATGACCGGCGCCAGCGCACGGCTGATGCGGGCGTCGATGATCCCAGATCTGAAGATACAAAACGCGATCAACGCGCGCTTGCGCGAGTGGGCGAAAACCCGCTCGAACGTCACGCTGCTACCCCTCGCTCAATGGGTGCGAGAGTTGAAGACGGACGGCTTTGAGTTCGTGAACGAAGACGGCGACACGGTAAAGGCACCGGCCGGATCCCTGCTGCAACTGGACGATCTTCACGTCACGCGAGTTGGCATGGCGGTCTTCGCGACGCGACTTGCCGCGTCCATGCGCAAGGCACTCCCCGGCACGCCGTTCGCACAGCCGTCTGCCAACGCCGAGACCCTGAGTGAAGCCGTCGGGGCGGACTTCGAATACGAAGATCTCATCGAGGAGATCGGCGCCGCGAAGGCCGCACCGCCCAAGGGTGGAATGTCTGACGACAAACGCGCATCAGCAACATCGCCCGACTCCAAGCCATCTCGCAAGTAGGAAATTCCGCGGTGCAGCCGCCTAGGCGATCACGGCCTGCGGCGACGCGGGGACGCAGCTGGTGAGCCGCAAACAGCAGAGCCTGAACGATGCAGTCGGCCAAGGCACCCTTGGGTCCTCACCGCGAACACGTGGCTCAAGTTGGAAGTGACCGCCTCGCGGATGCTCAGCTACAGCATCCCGCTTCGCGCGGCATCACTCACCGGAACGCAGATCAAAGTCCCGATGATCAACGGGTCCGGCACGAGGTCGCTGGCAACAACCGCCTTGAGTTTTCCAATCCGTCGATCAGTGCAGATTGCAGGGAGTCGCAGTGATTGCGGATGCCTGAGAGCTGCCCTCGCGCCTGCTGCGCCGGGATCGCTAGATACCGAGAGTTTCTGCGTGCACCCCAACCCACGCACCGCACTCACTCGCGTCGAACAACAGCGGCAGCACCCACGCGAAGAGCACAACGACACAGCTATGCTTTTCCAGATGCTCGCCGACGCTTCTCGCCACCGCGGACCCCGATCGATTTGCTTCGCACTGCTCCTGACGTGCTGGGTTGGCTGTGGAGACGAACCGAAACGCTCCAGAAGCGATCCAACTCCCCCAGCGCCAACCCCAGAAGCAACCACGACTTTTGCAGTCGCGGTCGTCAACGCCGCCGGTGAGCCCGCCGCTTTTGCACCAGTCGCCATCGTGGCGCCAACCGCAACGTCCGGTTCGCTGGTGACCCGCGGAGTCACGGACCAGACCGGCACATGGTCCGTGCAGTGGACCGCTTCGGAACGGACTCGCATCTCCAAGCTGGGAGAACTGGTGTTCGTCGTCGAAAGACTCGAAGCAATCGCAGCCCCGGTCCACCGAGCCACGCCGCCAGATGCGGACAGCGTGATCACAATCCAGATGCCTAGCACCGCCATCTGCTCACTGCATGTGGTGCACCCCGACGGGGAGCCGGTGCGGGCGACCCAACGCATCAGCGTTCGCTACACGTGCACCAGCGAAGAGCGCTCGGAATGGACCAAGAGCTTTGGTGGCGCGCTGCGCAGGACCCTCCACACGTCGGAGTTCACGAATCTGCCCGTAGCCCCCGACGGCAGCCGCGCAGTCCCCGTCGCCGCGGGCCGCAAGGCAGTGGTGCAGGCCAAGTTCCTCAAGGGCGCCGCAAGCACACCAGTCACCGCGCCCCCCACGAAGGCCGGCGAAGCCTCCCCTCAAACCAGCACTCTCGCCCCCGGCCTCACCGAACTGCGCGGGCGCTCCGCGTCGCTGACCCCAGCAGACCGCGTGAAACTGGTCATTCCAAACCTTGGCGAGGACGCTGAGACGTTGGCAGGAGCTGACGGAACGTTCGGTTTTGTCCTACCAACAACCCAACTACGGCCGCAGCAGGGTGTGATGTTTCAAAGCAGCGGGGCCTTTGCAACGGCCCCTGGAACCACGGAAACCAAGACTCCGGCCATCGTGGACTGCGGCGAAACCACGTTCCTCGAACGCCAAGGACTGCACTCGATCCGGGTCGTCGACCTGAGTTCCACAACGCGCGCACCGCTCGAGGGAGTGACCATCACGGTCACGAGAACCAACGCAAACGGCGCACGGTTCGACGCAGACCTCGAACCGCGGCCAGTCGCCCCAAACAGCACAACCAGGTTCCCCCGAGGCAAAACAGGCCCCGACGGCACAGTGACTGTGCTTGGCCGCCCAGGCACGGGTGGGATGCTGACCCTTGAGCTGCACAAGCCCAAGTGGAGCAGTCTCACCCATTCCCCAGGCATCAGTCAGGATGCGATCGAACTCGGCATGGTGCAGCTTGCGGAGGTTGCACTGCGTGTATCCGCCGACCGCACCGATGGCCCTTGGACGGCAACTGCAACCCCCGTCTCGCTTCGATTCACGAACACTCAAGGTATCGAGAACGCGGTTGAGCAAC
>CBESZZ010000227.1:0-6391 GCA_965534055.1 uncultured bacterium
GGTCCCAACCCGTCTCTTTGGCGTGGAAGATGATCTTCACGTCGACGTGTTGGCGGCCTTCCACGGAAAAGGGGATGCCGTGCCGTTCGCATTCTGCGAGCCAAAGCGGCATGTCGTACGACAGGGAGTTGAAGCCTGAGACGTCGGCACCTTCAAAGAAGGCCAGGATGCGGTCGGCGATCTTGGGCAACTGCGGCTTGCCGAACAGGCCGCGGACATCCCCGGTGTGGATGCCATGGATCTTGGTCGCGCCATCGGGGATGTCGATCCCCGGATCGACGCGCTCGCAGAGCGCATCTCTACGGCCGTCCGGGTGCAGCTTGACCAGGCCGATTTCGACCACGCGATCCGCTTCCGTGCGGAGGCCGGTGGTTTCCAAATCGAAGAAAACGAGGGGGCGAGTGAGCTTCAGCAGCATGTGATTCGTGGACCTGACCGATTTCCACGGGATGCAGAAAGCCGTTCTTCCTGCTGGCCCTGGACGCTACCGCCAGGCCGGGAGCCCGTCACGGGTTGGCTCGAGTCCGTCTTCGTGGGTTGGGTAGAAAATTGAACAAGGTAGGGTTGTGTTTGGGCAACGAAACCCTAACCTGCTCCGAACACCTTCCGAACATGAGGGTGGCACAGACCCGATGGTGTTCCTCCCAGTGCCCCGGATCGCAGCCACCCGACGCTCAGAGGGCTCTTTTCCAACCCACGGGATGTCGGAGTGATCCAAACGGACGCTTCGGACGCATGACTGGCTGTCGACGGGGTCCCTCGTCGCGGTGGTCGGTTGCGGGCTCGTGGATCGATGCGGTTTCCGCTGCACAGCCGCCCTGTGCAGGACCCCGGAAGCTTGTGTTGGTCTGCTTGCCATCCTGGGGGTCACTTTCCCAGGAGGCCGCCGATGCAGTTCGTCCGCTCGAGTTCATTCCCAGTCCCTGCCGCGATCGCAGGTTCCGCCGCCAAGGTGGCTCAGTCGGAGACCCCAGGTCTACGGCAAGCCGGCAGCGACGAAGGCGACGCGGACGGGAAGCTCCATGCGAGACAGGCCCTGCTGCCGTTCGACTCCCAGGGAAACCCTTCCACGAATCTCGGCTCTAAGAGTCGCCGTTCCAAGGGCAGTTGTTCCAAGGGCAGCCATGCCCGTCGCACCGTCGAGCTTGCACCGGGCGGTTGCGAGTCGGCGCGTGCGACATCTCTGTCGACTTCAAACCGGTCGACTTCAAACCGGTCGACTTCGAACCGGTCCATCTCGTCATTGAAGGTCGTCCCACCTCTCGTTTCAGCATCGGCGACGGCCGGTGCAGCAGAACTCCGTGCCGCGTCATCGCAACCTGTGCAGTCTAGGTTGCGGCGTGTGGCGCTCGCTCCCGCATCGTCGATCTTGGAGACTGTCGAGCTCCAACCGACGAGGCGTGGGCATGGCAGCCGCAGAGTCCAGTTCCCGGACTCTGTGGCTGCCTCACTTTCTTCGGAGCAGCGAGGCCATGCTTCTACGCTCCAGGAGAGTGAGGATCGTGAAGGTCCCTGGGGTGAACTGTTGGGCATGGCCTGTGTGCTGGCCTCGGTGCTCCTGCTTGTGCTGTTCGTTTGATCCCTTCTGCTCCCGCTGCGGCATGCTCCGCTTGAACCGGACTCATCGATGACTCCTAACCTCACCGAAAAGCAGGTCTTGGTGCTGCGCTTCTTCCGCGACTACCGGCGCGAGCACGGTATTGCCCCGACGCTTGATGAAGCTGCACAAGAGTTGGGTGTGAGCAAGATCACGATCCATGAGCATCTGGCGCAGCTGATCCTGAAGGGGGCGATCCATCGGGACAAAGCCAAGGCTCGCGCGGTAACGATCCTGTTCGACCCCGATGCGGAAGACGAGGTTGAAGCGGAATTGCCGACGTTGCCGTTGCTCGGGGTGATCGCTGCGGGCCGCCCGATCGAAGCGCTCGAGGACCGCGAAGACATTGGTTTGGCAGAGCTCGTTCCGACGGGCGACGACATCTACCTGCTGCGCGTGCGGGGCAAGTCGATGATCGATGACCACATTGACGAAGGTGATCTGGTGGTCATCGAACGGGCCGAAACGGCCCGGAACGGCGAGATTGTGGTGGCGATCCTCGAAGGCGAGGAGGCGACGCTGAAGCGCTACTACCGAGAGAGCGACACGATTCGCCTGCAGCCAGCCAACGCAACGATGGAGCCGATCTATACCAACGCGGTTGAGATTCGCGGCATCGTGCGTGGCGTCATTCGTCGCTTCCGGTAGCTAGGCACATCCGCCGTGTGGAGCGCACGTGCTGCGTCGCCGCTGTAGAGCTGGCCGCACCGCTACAGCTGCACAGCCGCTGCCGTACCGCAAGGCTCACTCAGCAAGCCAGTCTTTGCGAAGCGCACGCGCTTCCGGTGACACCTTCTCGCTGCAGTGAATTTCTCGACGTGTCTGCCGCGGTGCGGGAACAACGTTCACCGTCTTCATCGATCCACGACGCGCCAAGAGAATCTCCAACGGCTTTCCTGGCCTCGCGACCCCGGCAAACAACGCCTGCCACGAGTCCTCGGTGACTCGTAGTCCGGCGATGGCGACAAGCTCGTCGCCGGGCTCGATGCCATGAGCGGCGGACGGGCCGTCGTCGAGAACCTGCCGTACGACAGTCGTTCCCGAGCGAAACATCAAACCCAGGGTCGGCGGTTGCTTCGCTTTGGGTGTCTTCAGCTCGAGCCCCAACTGCGACGCCAGAGTGTCAAACTCGGGGTCTAACGGGCCGTGCACCAAGGCCGAGAGCTCTTGGATCACTGCGGGTGAATCGGGCAGGATCGCTTCGATGCACGCATGCAGGTCTGCCTCGGTGTATCCACGGTCTTGCTTGTATGTGCGGTGCCACAGTCCGCGCATGACATCGTCGAGTGAACGGGTTCCATCGGTCTGCACGCGGATCGTCCAATCGAGCCACAGTGCAACGACGGCTCCGTTGCCGTAGTAGTTCTGGGTGACGTTCTTCGTGTGTTCATCGGGCCGATACAGCCGGATCCACGCGTCAAAACTCGACTCCGCCAACGACTGCACGTGGCGGCCTGGATTCGCATCCAAGTTGCGTAGGTTGGTCGAGAGTCGGTCGAGGTATTCCTTCGGAGTGAAGACACCCGCGCGTCGACAAATCAGGTCGTCGTAGTAGGCGGTGAAACCTTCAGCGACCCAGAGCAGTCTCGTGTAGTATTCGTTCTCGTAGTCGATCGACCACAGCCCTTCGGGGCGCATGCGCCGCACGTTCCACACGTGAAAGAACTCATGGGCGACAAGGCCGAGAAAGTCCCCGTAGGGCTTGCCCGGTTGGAACGTTGTCCGGGGGGAGAGCAGGGTCGTCGAGTCGCGATGTTCCAAGCCGCCGTAGCCCTGGTCTGCAAACAGCGCGAGAAAGAGATAGCGCGGATACGGAAGCCCATCAGCGAACACGGCTGCGGCTGCTTCGATGATCGCAACCACGTCTGCTTGGAATCGCTCAGGGATCTCCAACCCTGCGAGGCCATCGCTGACAAACTGGTGTTGAACGCCTTGAACCTGAAACGAGATCGTTTCGAGCTCGCCCGCGAGGAATGGCGCATCAACCAACTCGTCCAGTCCGGAAGCCGAATGCTCGTGGTGAGCGACAGAGTCCTCGATTCGAGGCAGCGCGGATTGCGTGAGTGCGGTCGCGACTTCCCAACCGATGGGCAGCAGCGTTTCGATCGTCGTGTGTGCATCGCGGCACGCTGTGGGCCACCAAAACACACACGCGCCGTTCCAGTAAACGTGATCGGAGGTGGCATCACAGGTTCGTACCGTGAGCTCGTGGGCATATACCGTGTAGCAAACGCTGAGTCCGCCGGACTCCGGCACCGGGATCCGAATTCGGTTCTTCGCCGTGTGCTCTAGCGACCATGTGTCGCCATTGCTTCGGGTGGCAAACATGCCGCTGGTGTGGCGCGCATACTCCCTGATGAGGTAGCTGCCGGGGGTCCACGTCGGCAGGAACAACTCGAACGCCCCATCGACGCTCCATTCCGCCAACGCGTTTTCATCAAGGTTCAGGGTGACGTGCAGTCGTCGAGAACCCGGATCACGGGCGTTGATGCGGTAACCGAGGGCAGTCATGAGGGGACCCTATTCCGGACGGTGAAGCACTTCACCCGCGGCTTCGCTCCCCTACGGATGATTGTGGTCGACCTGCATCCTGGTGAACACCAGATCTGCACGCTACGTTGCGCGCCGATTGCACGCGCCGGTAGCTCAGCTGGATAGAGCGTCGCCCTCCGGAGGCGAAGGTCGCAGGTTCGAATCCTGCCCGGCGTGCCAGTCCGTGGCAGAACCGCAGTTTGAGCCCGTGATTTCCTGGATGGCTCGAGGCTCAAATCAGGGCCGAACCGCTGAATACCCTCGAACCGCCCGACGGTGCGTCAACCGTGCTCTGGGGCTCGTTTCGCTCGCTCGCTAGGCGCCCACGAGCTCGGATCTCAGGGGAATCGAGCCAAATTTCGCCATGATGGGGATTTCCTGCCCTTGCGGCAAAGCGGAACGCGTTCATGCCTCAGCAGCGATCTAAGACCCTCCAGACCCCTTGCGGTGGGCCGTTTGGGGGGCGTTGCGCCTATCAAGGGGCTGTGATCCAATCCGCTCTCCCGGGTGCATGCTTAGAATCGGAGAAACCCGGCTCCAATCCCTGTCTATTCTCGCTCGAACGGCCAAGGCCCCACCCAGCCTCGGTCCTTCAGACCCTATGAAGACCCCTTGTGCATGGATCGCTGCTGCCGGAGCTACTCTGCTCTGGCTGACCTCGTCGAGCGCGCGAGAAGACAGGGTCCTGCACGCCGACCCATCGACACTACTTGAGGACTCGGACGGCGACTTCCTGCCCGACGATCTCGAGTGGTGCATGATGACCGACCGCGGAATCGCGGACACGGACGGGGATGGCAGCGGCGACTTCCTCGAGGTGGTGCACTTCGACGATGTGCGGGTGCCGGGCGTGCCGGCGCCGCTGAATGACGCGATGCGCATCGTCGTCACTTCGACTGCGGATGGGGCGGACCACCAGTCCTACTGGATGCACATGCTGTTCAGGTTCGCCAACGGCAACCTTGGCACGGTGAGCCACTTGGTGCCTTGGATCGACATCATGGGCGTTCGGGTGCCGCTCACCGATCTGCTGCTTTCCAACTCCATCCAGTTTGTTCAGCGCCCAGGCCCCGCCGGTGACCTCTTGGTTCGTGTGTCGGGCAAGATTTCGCGGGTCGAAATCCTCCAGAACCTCCTGCCAGCCGTGATTGGAGCCGAAGCCGTGCTCGGCGGTCGCTTCATGGAGACAGGCGTCCTCACCCTGTCCATGGGCCAGACGCCTACAGTGCTGGTCCCACACAACGATCAGCTCATCGCCCACACGGCCAGGCCGCAGTTCGGGCATCAGTTCCAGGGCCCCTCAGGCTCCGGTGGCGACCAGGAAGAAGAGACCGAGTTCTTCAAGTCCAACAAGGTCTGTGTCTTCCAGCTCTCCTTGGTCGGAGCGAGCCCCGGTGGGTCCCTTCTGGAGATCGTCTCCGCGGAGTGCATGCCGGCCAACGGGCTGGATTGCGGCAGCGAGTGCCCTCGCACCGCTGGAGAGGTGGTTACGATCCCTGGGGGTCTTCCACTGCTTACCGGCGACGGCTAGCGCGCCCTAGGCAACGGATCCAACGCCCATTTTGTGGGCGAGAGGCCGATGTAACCGCCGGTTGGCGGCTCGCAGTCCCCGCCGGAGAAACCGTGGCTGATTCCAGGAAACCTTTTCAGCCCCTTGAGCCGTCAGATCGACGTGTACCTCCTTCGCGATCCGGACCGAGAACTCGTTGAGGCCCTTCGGGAGCCTGACGGAGATGGCTTCGAAGATGCGTTCGGCCAGATTTTCGCTCGATACCGCGATCGGGTCTACGCGATTGCCTACCGAATCACCGGATCCGGCACGGACGCGCTGGATGTCGTGCAGGACTCCTTCAGCCTGCTGTTCCGCAAGATCGGCGGATTCCGCGGTGAATCGCTCTTCAGCACCTGGTTGTTTCGGATCGTGGTCAACGCCTCGATCGATCACCGGCGGAAGGAGAAGAGCCGGGATCGCGGGCATGCCACGAGCCTCGCCACGCTGCAGAGTCGAGAGCCCGAAGACCCTACCGACGGGCCTGTCGTGCGGGCGGAGACTCGTGAGCTCGGAGCGCACGTCCAGGCATCCATTGGGCGACTGAGTCCCAAGCTGCGCGCCATCATGGTGCTGCGCTACCTGGAGGGCATGAGCTACGAAGAGCTTGCCTGCACCCTCGAACTCTCCATGGGCACGGTGAAGTCACGCCTTGCCCGCGCCCATGTGGCCCTGGAACGTGTGCTGCGCGGGACGCTTGCACCGTATGGAAT
>CBESZZ010000228.1:0-6385 GCA_965534055.1 uncultured bacterium
CGGAGCTGACGGTGCCCGGCGGTGTGCGCGGGATGCGGTTCGTCCCCGCCTGGCCTGTGCAGGGATTCGAACGCAGCTCCCGCGAACAGGAAAACCCCGTGCTGTTCAGCCTGCAGGGCGGAACGCTTGCGGCGTTTGCGCCCTTCCGTGAAGGCTTGGCCGGCGAACTTGAAGGCAGCGCGGGTCCCCCGCTTTGGTCCATCAGCGTCGGCTACGTGTCCGAGTTGTTCCTGGCTGGATCGCTGCTGATCGTTCCCGACAGCGAAGTGACTCTGGGAATCGAGCCGGACACCGGCGCCCGCCGCTGGATTCGGGAAACCCCGGAACGCCAGCGGATTGCGCTGGGCGTGCTGCACGGAGTGGTGCTCGTGCATCACCAACCGCGCTTCACGGCGCAGGACGACCAACCATCCGTGCTCGAAGGTCTTGAGGTTACGACGGGCCGGGTGCTGTTCGAACGCGTGCTCACGGGACACCCGTCGCGCACCGTGGCGTTCGTCTCCGGCGATCAACTGTTGGTCCTCCAGAACAGCGCCGACGGAACAGCACCGCAGTCGATGCGTTTGGATCCGCTGACCGGCCACGTCATCCAGCGCACCGTTTGGGCCGGCGACGTGCTCAAAGCATTGGGCTCGCAAACCCGCGCGGTCACGAGCCGCGCCGTGGTCGATCGCTACGCCAGCGCCAACGCAGAGCTGCTCTTCATCGGCGTGACGGGCAATGAGATCGAAGACCGGCCTCCACAGGTTCTCGCCATTCAAGACGACGGCTCGTTGGCTTGGTCATGGTCCGGCTTCCCCGGTCGTCAGCTGCTGTTCTCGGCGCCCTGTGGGGCGAACCGGGAAACACTGGTCGTCGCGGAGGGTGGTCAACAGAACGGGGGGACGTTGCTGCGCATCGATCCGAGCACCGGCGAAGTCGCCCAGAAGCGCGCGCTGGCCGACGGAGCGCGTTCGATGCACATGCGCCGGATGAACTGGAAGGGTGCGCCGCCGCTGACCGCCGTGTTTATCGGTGCGCGCCAGACCAACCGCAGCTGGCGCCTCACGATGCTCTCGTTGGACGATTCGGTGCCCTCGCTCGAAGTGGGATTCCCCCCCGGCACGACAGGCACCGTGTCCGAACCCTTCGTCGGTGCGGACTTCTTCGCGTTCGGCTCGTTTGCCTCGCCAGACGGTCCGGCGACCACCCGGGCACGAATCGACGTGAGGAAGCTGACCATTCCAGACGAAGGAGCTTTAGCGGACGGAACGTCCGCAGTTCTCGGATCCGGGTCTAGGCCCCATGAGATCCACGCGTTTGGCGTCTACACTGTCCTGCAGTCCAATGACGGGCTCACCGTCTACGGCGAAACCCTGCCCCCGGCAGGGAACTGATGATGCAACCAGCTCCTACCAGAATCCGCACCTTGAGCCTCGCTAGCGGCCTCCCCCTACTGCTGGCAGGCGTGATGTCTGCACTTCCCGCGGAGGGCTCGGCCCAAGAACGGCGCCGCACAAGCAACCAGGCGCCGCAGATCACCGCGAGCCAACGGGCCGCCGTGAAGCGTGGCTTGATCTGGCTGGCCGATCAGCAGAACAGCGAAGGCGGCTGGACCCAAGACATCGGCTTCAAGCTGAACACCGGCTACGAAGTCCAGGTCCCGAAGCGGTCTCACCCCGGAGTCTCAGCACTCGCGCTCATGAGTTTCCTTGCGGGAGGTCATCTTCCCGGCCGCGGGCGCCACGGCGATGTGCTCGATCGCGGCATCGACTACGTGCTGACTTGCGTGCGAGAAAACGGCTTCATCGTCGACAACGAAACGCGGATGTACAGCCACGCTTTCGCCACGCTGTTCCTCGCGGAGGTCTACGGCATGACCAACCGCTCGGACGTCGGCGTCGCGTTGCAACGTGCGGTGGACCTGATCGTCGACTCGCAGAACGCGGAAGGCGGCTGGCGCTACAAGCCGTTCGCCCGCGAGTCGGACATGTCGATCACGGTGTGCCAAGTCATCGCACTGCGGTCCGCACGCAACGTGGGCATCCATGTTCCGGCATCCACGGTTCGTGCTGCGCAGGAATACGTCTACCTCAGCGCCGTCGAAGAACGCGGCAGCCGCAGTGGCTACTACCGCGGCCAGTTCCTCAACGACGGCGGCCCATTCCGCTACCAACTTCGCCAACGCAGCCGCGCCACGTTTCCGCTGACTGCGGCGGGCGTCACCACGCTCTTTGCCGCCGGTGAATACGACAGCCGGCTCACGCAACAGGGTATGGAATACCTTGAGAGCCAGCTCGACGGGTTCAACGACTGGTACGCGGGGCATTACTTCTTCTACTACGGCCACTACTACGCCGTGCAGGCGTTCTACATCCACGGCGGACAGCCTTGGAAACGGTACTGGAACCGCATGCAGCCGAAGCTTCTTGAGCTGCAGCAACCCAACGGATCGTGGCCTTGCCAAACGGGCCCCGGCGAAGCGTTCGCGACCGCGGTTGCCACGCTGATCCTGCAGATTCCTTACCAATACCTACCGATCTTCCAGCGGTGATGCGCGGAAGGTGAACTTGGTGGACCAGGCGTGAAGGCAAGCGGGCTGCAAACCCGTAATCTCCCGCGCCTAGCCTGATCTCCCTGGCCCCCACATCACTGCCGCCGCCGGAATGTCGACCACCACTGAAGCAGCCCCCAGCAACCCGGGCCCCAACGACACGAATGTCGGCCGCACCGCCGGTCCGCACCTCGAACAGGTGCGCGAAGTGCTGGATCGCCAGCTCGGACGCATTCGCCGCCGGTTTCTACTGCACGGGCTATGCACGGTGGCCGCGCTGGCACTGTTGCTCTTCGGCGTCTACTTCGCCCTAGATCGCGGCCTTCGCCTGCCCGCCACGGTTCGCATCGTGGTCACTCTGGGCATCGTCGCGGCGCTGGCCTGGGCGTTCCGACGCTTCCTGATCTATCCCCTCACCCGCCAGGTGAGCCGCGCCGATGTTGCGCTGGTGTTGGAACGGCACATGCCGCAGCTCGATTCAAGTTGGATCAGCGCGTGGCAACTGGGACAGCTGTCGACGTTTGGCCGAACCCCCACGCCAGCCGACGTCGCCAAGAGCGACCACGCGCCCGTCGGCAGCGAACCGCTCCGCGGCCAGTCGGCGGCCATGATCGAGCGCGTTGTCGAGGACGCGGCGCGCGAAGCGGAATCGCTGCCGCTTGCCGGGCTGTTCGCCAATGGCACGACCAGCCGCATCACCGTGTTGACGTCAGTGCTCGCCGTTTGCATCGGCGTCATGGCGTGGATCGAAGGTCCAGCAACCCTCGTGTTCATCAAGCGCATGTTCGGTGCGGGCACGCCGTATCCCCGTGCGACCACACTACGCCTGGAACTCCCACCGGAGAGCAACGACCTCCGCATGCTGGTCACGCAGCCTGGGTCCGAGTCCGCGCGGCGCGAAGTGCAAGTCGTCCTCGCGGCAGGAGGCGATCTCCCGATCATCGTGCGCGCCGAGGGCGCCGTGCCACGTGAGATCTTCTTGCATCGCGAAGACCGCAACGACGAACGCCAGATGCCCATGACCCCGCGGGGCGAGGGTCGGTTCCGCGCCGTGTTTCGGCGCATCCAAGGCCCGTTTTCCTTCTGGACTTCGGGTGGCGATGACGACGGTGGCGACACGTTCGTGACGGTCACGGTCATTGAGCCTCCCGCGGTTGGGCGGATCTTGGCTCGCATCACCCCACCGGACTACACGCGCCAGCCCATGGCCGAGCAGCCGGGCGGCAACGTCGAATGTTTAGACGGTAGCAGCATCGCGCTGGAGATCGACACGACGACGGCCGTTCAGGAAGCCGTGCTCGCGTTCGAGTCCGGCGAAGAACTGCCACTCACGCCATTGCGCGTCGAAGACGACGCAGCGCAGGCCAACGTTTGGGGCGTCGAGTTCGTGGCGTTGCAGTCGGACCGCTACCACATTCGCTTGATCGGAGACCGCGGGCTCAGCAACCCCGACCCCGGTTCGTACGCAGTGACGGTGCTCACCGACCACTCCCCCACGGGACGCTTCTCCAGCCCTCAGCAGGACGAACTCTCACTGTTCTTGGAACAGGCCGTGGTTCCCGTTCGCTTGACCACCGACGACGACTTCGGGCTGGCCACGGTGGATCTGGTGTTGGAAGTGGGCGAGCAGGACAGTCAGCGCGTGAATTTTGCCACGCTGGGCGAACCGTCACCCGATGGGCCACCACCACCGACGAGTTTGATGTTCGCTCGAGGTCTCGAAGTCGCTGATCTGGCGGCAAGCGCGGACAGCGGACGACTCGCCACGCTGCGCCTTTCCGCAACGCTCACGGACATCCGCGCACCCGAGGCGCAAATCACCGAGCTGCCGTTCCTCCAGGTCGAAATCGTCGACGCCGCACAGCTCAACGGTGCGATCACCCGTCACTTCCGCGGCATTCGCGAGGAAGTGGAGCGCGCGACGGAGCTGCAAAGCGACCGCGCCGCCCGCCTCTCGGACAACCTCGACGCGACCGGGTTGCCGCAAGACACGTCGGACCTCCGCACCTGGTTGACGACGATCGAAGTCGGACAAGGGCGCGTCGCCGTGCTTGCCGAGCGGATGCACCGCAGTCTGATGCGGGCGTTCGACGTGCACCTGTTCAACCGACTCGAGACGTCGAAGAACGCGCCCGAAGCTCTGCGCTTTTACTTCGAGTGGCACCGCGCGAACCCAGACCCCAAGCCCCAACAGCCCGACTTCTATCGCGCGCTCAGCGAACGCCGGAAGGTCGGCGAGCTGGGTGCACTCGAAGGCGTTCTGGACGATGTGCTCGGGATGATCGAAATCGCCGATCGCATGGCGTCCCGCACCGGCCCAGAGGCCGTACGCCGAACCACCGAAGCTCAGGTCTCCATCGCTGCTCGCGATCGGCTCCAGGCCGCTTTGCTCCGGGTGGGCGAACTTCAGAGCGAGATCCTGACGGATCTGGAAGCTCTGTTCGATCGCTTGGAAGAATGGAACGATTTCCAGGATCTGATCCAAGAGACGCGCGCCCTCCTCGACCGCCAGCGCGACGTGCTGATTCGGACCGACTCAGCACAGACCCCCGCTGGCGGCCGTTGATCAAAGTCTCCGGCTGCCTACGGCGAGTTGGCTCCGACGAGTTGGCTCTGATCTGGCAGCAGACGCGGCGCGGAGCCATGTAACCCCGATGTCTCCGAGACTTGGGGACCTGCGATTGAGGTGACGGGAACAGGGTCGATTCACCGCGTTGCTCGACCACGCCGATAGACTAGATAAGCCATGACGACACCACGCACTTGCTCTTTCGTCACCTCGATTCTGCTCGCCGCGACCGCGATCAGCACACCGGTCCAGGCCGCGGTCTTCATGCAGCAGGATGAAGGCGTCGCCAAACTGCTTCGCGATCAGGCGGAGATCGTGCGGAAGGCCGAGCGACTCGAGAAGCTGATGGGTCGCTTGGAGATCCGTTTCGAAAAACAGGAACGCACCCGCCAGCTAGAGATCGTCCGCAAGGGTCGCAGCTACCTCGCAGCGAGTGGACTGCTTGATGACGTGGCCGCGGTGCGTAGTTCCTTGGATGCCGAAGCTCTCGCCGAAGCATCGCGCCAAGAGCGCCAGGTCATCCTGAAGATCGAGACGTTGCTCGCACTGCTTCGAGAAACCCAAACTCTCGACGATCTCGAAGAAGCGATCACCGACGCGGAAACCCGCGCGTCGGGCGTGCGCGAGTTGGAGCGGAAGCAAACGGAGCTGAAAGAGCGCACCGAAGAGCTGTTGGATCGCGAACCGACGGACGCCGAACGCGAGCTGATGGCCGCAATCGATGCGCTGCGTGCGGACCAACAACGCGAGGCGGACTCCAACCTTGGCGCCGCCGGCATGCGGCGACCAGGACTGGAAGCCGCACTCGAAACAGTGCGCGGCCTCCTCAAGCGGCAAGATGCGTTGCAGGCGGATGCGAGCCGTGAGCTAGCCGGAGAGCGCAGCACCGGCGCCGAAAACCTGCAGAAGATGGGACGCTTGGGCGAGACGACGCGCGAGCTCATGCAAGACCTTCGCGAAGCGCAGCGCCTCGCACGCTTGGCTGAAGAAGCCGCACGACTTGCGGAAGCTGCGGGCGACACCGCCGGCGCCGCTAGCGAGCGCCAGCAAATGCGCGACGGCGTCCAAGCGCGACTCGAGCAACAACGCCAACAAGGTGCGCTGAAGGCCGCAGCCGAACAACTGAACAACGCTCCCCGCGGCGAAGACGAAGCGAGCCGCGAAGCCCTGGCCGCAGCCGCACATGCCACTGCCGAAGCCGCCGCCGCCGAGGCCGAGGCCGCCCGCAAGAACCTGGCTGCCCGCACCGATCTCGGAATCCTTGATGACGCAGTTCGGGCCGA
>CBESZZ010000229.1:0-6350 GCA_965534055.1 uncultured bacterium
TTCCATCGTCGGTGGCGGCACGATGCGCTCATACAGCTACGGCAAGATCCGCTACAGCTACGATTCCGCGCAGCGTGCGGAGACGACCGGTGGTGTGTGCGATGCGTTTGCCGCCCCAAACGATCCGGCGACGGCATCGGCCGCATTGGACACTTGGGTGACGACGAACAACCCCAACCCCCGTCGGATCTACGACCAGACTGGAGTCAACCGCGTGTTTGTTGACACGTTGCCAATTCCCGCGGGGACCGGGACCGTGGTTGGTGCGACGCTGCGTCTGTCACTTCGCACGGCCGGATTTGCGACGAACGACTCGTTGAGCCTGAGCTTCAATGCTGGTGGTCAGGTGTTTCGTTGGGGGTTGGCCATCTCCGTGCTTCCGGGCGCTGGCGGCACCTGGAACCACCCGCAGAGTCTCGACGTGTGCTTGAACCTGGCGGATCTTCCCGCCTCCGGTTCTGGCGTGACGGACATTCTGGCGGCGGTTGTCGCCCAGGGTGAGCTCGACATCTACATCCAGGACGACACGATGATCGATTGCGCAACGCTGTGCGTGCAGCGTTGTCGGTAGTTCCGAACGACTGAGTTCAAAGCGGCCGACGGCGCGATACGCGCCGTCGGCCGCTTTCGTTTAAGGGCCCACAAGTTTGCGCGGCAGGTCTACGATGAGGTTCTCGGGTTTTCTAGTCCGATTCGAAGCGAGGTGAGCACTTGTAGGGGTGACGCAATCAAGAAAGTCCGCGTGGACTTCGCGCATCACCTCTTCAAGAAAGTTCCAGAGGAACCAAATGCTTCGCTTCAAATTAATTTCCGCCTTGACCGTCGGCGCCCTCACTACCGCAGCTGCCACTGCTCAAATTCAGCGGGGTGTCTTCCTCCTCGATCGCTCTGGGTCCATGAGCATTGGCAACCGTTGTCAGAATTCACTAGATGCTCTCGACGCTGACTTGGCCGGCTTCTTTAGCGACTCTCTCGTGACGACTGAGGCTCTCGTTGTGGAGTTCACGACGGATCTCGGTGTCTACGAGTTCAATGTTCTCGGAGGTGGATGGCACACCGCATTGGGACCCGCAATGACCGCTGCCGCAACCTCGACGAGTTGTAGCGGGAGCACCCACTTGGCGACTGCCATCTGTGATTCGGTGGTGATGATGCGGGCGCGAATTATCGCCGGAGGTCTGCAAATCACCTGCCCGAGCTACTTCTATGTCTACAGTGACGGTGGCGAAAACTCGTCTTCTGGTCCGTGCGCCGGGCTGAACGATATCAACGCAGCAGTGGGTCGCTGTCCCGGCGATTCCTCCAGCTCAGATCCAGTGTTTGAGTTCGACGCTGGGGGCACGAACTTGTCCTGGCAGCGCCTCGTATGCAATGAAATCGACTCGCTGAACACGGTGCCAGGCTGCTTTGTCCCGACGATCTTCTACGCGACAACATTCAACGACTTCGCAGAGACCGAAGCCGAAGTGTTCCACTTCTTGCAGTCGCAGGCCAACGCCACTGGAGGGCATCGGCGACACATCTACGACAACAGCACCGTACCCACGGGCAACGGTAGCCCGTTCTTCGTGATTCCGGGCGGATGTCCGAGCGCCGCAGGCGAAACATCGTTCCTCGATCCAAGTGATCCCGCGCAGCTAGGAAACTCGTTCGCGATGAATTTGCGGGGCACGGCGATTCCGGTGAAAGTGATGATCGTCGGTCTCCAAAGGCAAATCCCAGCGATTGATTTGGCGGCCTTCGGTGGCCCTGGTTGCACGCTCGGAGTTCAGCCCCTTCTGACCTACTTTGCCCCATTCATTCCAGCGTTCGCCATCCCGAACGATCCGGCGTGGATGGGTCAGAACCTGTATTGGCAAGGCTTGGCTTTCACGACAACCCTCTCGGAGTTGGTGACGACCAACGTGCTCCGAATGACCGTGCAGTCTTAGCAAGTTTGGCTGAACGACAGTTTCTCGGTGGTCCATTCATGGGCTGCTGAGTCCAGTTCATCGAGTTGAGTTGAGTTGAGTTGATTTGGGGAGTTCCTTGAGTCAGATCGCGATCGATGGTGCTCCACGCGTCATCGGTCGCGGTCGCGTACTGAAGCGGTGATCGGGGCGAGGCCAACGAGAGAACGGGCTTTGAGACTCGGCCCCGACGAGGTCTACTGCTCCGCCATGAAGCGTCCTCGACTCGCGTTGCACTGGTGGATCCTTTTGGCGATGGTGGCGGGGATGGCCTACGGCTACTTCGCCGTGCAGGGTGAGTCGACGGATCACGTGAGGACATGGATCAAGCCGATTGGCGACATGTTCCTGCGATTGCTGCGGATGATCGCGGTGCCGCTGGTGTTGTTCTCGCTTATCGCCGGCGTTGCGAGTCTCAACGACACCGCGAAACTGGCCCGGATCGGCGGCAAGACCATCGGTCTGTACATCGGCACGACCGCTATCGCGATCACGATTGGATTGGTGGTCGTCAACGTGATTAGGCCGGGTGCGAATACGTCGCCGGAGTTCAGGCGGACGATGCTGCAGGGACTCGAAGAGCGTGGAGGCGAGAAACTCGCCGCCGCGCAGGCCAACGCCGAGAAGCTCGACCTCGGTCAGCAGTTTCTCAACATGGTGCCCGAGAACCCGTTTGAGGCATTGGTCAAGCCTGAGATGCTCCAGGTGGTGTTCTTCGCGCTGTTGCTTGGGTTCGCGTTGACGCGACTCCCCAAGGGGCGAAGCAAGCCGGTTGTGACGTTCTTCGACACGATGTCGGACGCGATCATCGCCATGGTGCAGATGATCATGATCGTGGCCCCGCTTGGAGTCTTCGCTCTGCTGGCGACTACGGTTGCGGAGTTTGGTGGGAGTCAGGGCACGAACGCAGACGATGCGCTTGGTGAGTTGGTGACCGTGCTCGGCGTCTACATGGGCACGGTGTTGCTCGGTCTCGTGCTGCACTTCTTGCTGGTCTACACGGTGTTGCTGAAGTTCATCGCCAAGGTGCCGCTCAAGCGGTTCATGAAGGCGATGGTTCCCGCTCAGCTCCTGGCGTTCAGCAGCAGCTCCTCGGGTGCCACGCTTCCAGTCACCATGGAGTGCGTTGAAGAGGGTGTCGGCGTCGACGAAGAGGTCTCGAGCTTTGTGTTGCCACTTGGCGCGACGGTCAACATGGACGGCACGGGGCTCTACCAGGCCGTGGCCGCGGTCTTCATCGCAACGATCTACTCGCACGACCTGACCATGGGCGACCAGCTGGCGATCGTGTTGACCGCGACGCTGGCTTCGATCGGCACGGCGGCGGTGCCGGGTGTTGGGCTGGTGATGCTGATCATCGTGCTACAGCAGATCGGCGTGGCGCCCGCCGGGATCGCGTTGATCCTGGGTGTGGATCGTCCGCTGGACATGTGCCGCACCGTCTTGAACGTGACCGGTGACGCGACGATCGCGACGACGGTGGCGGCGACCGAGGGGCTGCTGCACGACCCGGAAACGCACTCCAACATCGAAGATGCGTGACGTTTGACGTCGGATGAAAGAACGCTGCTCTGCCCGCGCTTGACGGTCTGAACGTCCGATCCGCGATTTAGCGGTCGATGCCCATGAACGGAATTCTCACTGAGCGGCTGACCAAGACCTTCGTTGGGCCCACGGACGCGACGGTCTTGGATGGCGTGGACCTGTCGATCGAGCAAGGCGAGTGGGTTGCGCTTCTCGGCCGCAGCGGTTCAGGCAAGTCGACGTTGTTGCATCTTCTTGCCGGCTTGGACGAACCCACGTCCGGCCGCGTGATCGTGGAGGATCGTGACCTTGCCGCGATGTCTGATCGCGAGCGCACGCTGTTTCGGCGGCGTCGCTTCGGGATCGTGTTTCAAGCGTTTCAGCTGGTGCCGACTCTGACGGCTTTCGAGAACGTCCTGCTGCCGTTTGACTTGGACGGACGTGCGGATCGAACCGCCAAGTCTGCGGTGGGTGACATGCTCGATTCCGTGGGGCTCTCGGCGCGAAGTCATGCGTTTCCCGAAACACTGTCGGGTGGAGAGCAGCAGCGAGTGGCTCTGGCTCGAGCGCTGGTGCATCGCCCTTCGGTGCTGTTGCTCGATGAACCCACCGGCAATTTGGATGCCGAGAATGCTGCGGGGGTGATGGACCTTGTGCAGTCCCTGCTGGAAGACGGCGGGGCCCGATCAGGAACGATCGCGGTCATGGCGACCCATGCGCGAAGCGCGGCGTCGCGTTGCGATCGCGTGCTCACGCTCTCGTCGGGTCGGCTGGTCGGCGCGCCGACAAGCGATTTGTCGCCATCATGAATCTGTCCGTCCTGCATGCGTACCGCACGCTGCGGCGCAGCGGTCCGCAGTCCCTGCTTGCCATTCTTGGCGTCGCAGTTGGCGTTGCGCTGGTTCTTGGCACCGAGTTGGCGAGCTTGGCCGCGGAGCGCTCGTTCGAAGAGTCAGCCAGCGCGCTAAGCGGCGACGTCACACATCGCGTGATTGCGCGAGGTCAACCCACGTTTGACGGCACCGGCAGGGGGATCGACGAAGACCTGTATCGGAAGCTTCGGGTGGAGTTCGGCGTGCATCACGTCGCGCCCGTGATTCGCGCGAACGTCCGCGTGCCCGTGGGCGAAGACGGCATGGTTCCCGTTGCGGCTGCCGAGCCGACGAAGACCACGACCCTGCGTCTCTTGGGTATCGATCCGTTCGCGGAGCTGCGCACCCGTCCAAGTCTCGCTTTTCGCCCGCGGTCTGAGGACGCGAACATCGATTGGACACGGTTCATCGCGACGCCCGGCGCGATGCTGCTGACCTCGGCCACGGCGAAGCGGCTGGGACTGGATCGCCCTGTTCGCGACGGCGAAACCAGCTGCGAGATCGTCGTCGGTGGATTTGCGCGGCGCGCGGTGCTGCTTGGGACGTTGGATCCAGACGATCCACTGGTCGCCCGGGGCTTGGACAACGTGGTGGTGGTGGACATGGCGACTGCGCAAGAGTGGACCGGTCGTCTCGGTCGACTGGATGCGCTGGAGCTGAACGCGGGTGGCGATGATTCTGGGAGCGATGATGCCGGGAGCGGTGACGCGTGGATTGAGCGGCTGCGGAAAGTGCTTCCGAGCGACGTGGAACTGGTGGATGCGTCGCATCACGTCACGGTGCTCAGCGAGCTCACGACGGCCTTCCGCACCAACCTGCGTGCACTGGGACTGCTGGTGCTGTTCGTGGGCGTGTTCTTGGTGCACACCACCATTCGACGGGTGATCCTTGAACAGCGTCGCACGCTGGGAATTTTGCGCTCGGTCGGCGCGAGCCGCGGACAGATCTTCCGGCTGGTGATGGGGCATGCCGGTCTCCTGGGCATGCTTGGATCGGTCTTGGGCGTATGCCTGGGTGCGTTGCTTGCACTGCAAATGACGCCGCTCATCGTGCAGGCGATGGCGGATCACTACGCGTCCGTTCTGGGAGCGCGACCGGTGTTCGCCTGGTGGCCGGCACTTGCCGCGTTTGGTCTAGGGCTGGGCGCAAGCCTGCTCGCGGCGGTGATGCCAGCACTCGAGTCCGCGCGTGCGCATCCACGGCTCGTGTTCTTGCAGGGTGTCTTGGAAGACCGGAACCGCAAGCTGATGCGGTTCGCGATCCCCGCAGGCGTGGTGGTTGCAGCAATCGCCTGGTTGCAGCAATCGCCTGGTTGCTGCTCGCACCGGCTGAGGGGGCGATGTCGCTGCTTCGCGCCTATGCAGGATTGTTCTGTGCGTTGGCTGCGTGTGCCTTGCTGACGCCACCTCTTGTGGCCGGAATGCTCTACCTCGCAAAACCGGTACTGCGTGCCATGTTCGGGGCGGTGGGGGCTTGGGCCGCTGGAAGCGCATCCGCGGCGTTGAGTCGTACCGCGGTCGCCACGGCAGCTCTCATGCTTGCGATCGCTGCGGTGACTGGCATCGGTGTGATGGTGGATAGTTTCCGCGGCAGCGTGGCGACCTGGCTGGGTTCCACGTTGGGTGCAGACGGCTACGTTTCCGTGCCGGGAATGAGTGTGACCAGCCGTGGGCAGTCGATCGCGCCAGCGGTTGTTGACGCATTGCTGAACGATCCGGCGGTGGCCGACGCGTCTCGGTATCGCTGGACCGAAGTTGAGGTGGTTCGCCAGGCGGATCGCGAGGTTGCGGGACCCGACTCTCGGTCCACATTTCTGGTGCTCGAGTCGCCGGAAGTTGTGGAGTCGTTCTACAGCGCGCTGCGAACCGACGCGTCCGCGAGCACTGTCTTCGCCGGCGAAGTACACGATCCACCCACTGTGTTGGTCACCGAGCCGTTTGCGTTTCGCAGACAACTTGCTGTGGGTGACGTCCTCACGCTGCAGGGCGATCGTGCGGTGGAAGTT
>CBESZZ010000230.1:0-6348 GCA_965534055.1 uncultured bacterium
ATGGCCTTCCCTGTAGCGAAGCGTGCCGAGATTGTTCCACGCCTCCGCGTAGTCGGGAGCACGCAGCACCGTCGCCTCGAACGCAGTCAGCGCGGCAGGCGGATCCGACCCCGCCAACACCACGCCCAAATTGTAGAACGCGCCCGGTAGAGCCTGCGGGAGCTCCGTGGCGTGTCGCAGTGCAGCAACCGCTTTCGCAGAGTCACCGACTTCGTGCAACGCGAGTCCCAGGTCGATCCAAGCTGCGCTCGCCTGTGGCTGGAGCGAAGTAGCACGTGTTAGCGCTTCGACTGCGGCGTCGAACTCGCCGACGATCATGTACGCCGCGCCCAATCCCGCATGAGCATCGCTAAAGTCCGCATCCAATGAGACGGCTTCCTCGAAGGCATGCACGCTGGCTTCCGGAGCGATTTCCAAGCTCGCATATCCGGCCCAGTACGCGGCGATGGCCGACTCGGGCCAAAGCCTACGCAACACCAACGCGGACTTCATCGCCGTGGTCTTGTCACCGGCAACCGCCGCCGCTTTAGCGAGCATTCCGTGGTAAAGCGGTCGCGCCACAGGTGAAGCGAACACGGCATCGCTCATCAGTTCCACCGCGCGCTCCGCACCGCGATCATCACCGGATGGCCCCGCGAAAATTTGCTGCACAGCTTCGTGAAACAGTGCAATGGGTTGCGCCTTATCTGCGAGCTCAAGGCCCAAGCCGCCTACCGCCTGGTTCCCGTCAATGGCGATCCCCGCAATTACCGCGAGCCCGACGCGAGCCTCCGCATTGCTCGGATCGAGGTCTAGAGCTTCTGTAAATGCAATTTCAGCTCGCGGCACATCTCCGGCAAAGAGTGCGGCGAACGCACTCGACAGCTCCCGCTCCACGCGGTCTGCGTGAACCTTTTGCGTCCCAACTTCAACCAAGTCGCGCTGCGCCAACAGGTAGCCGCCCAGGACTGCGAAGCCCATCAGTGCAACGGCGGTGACCGAAGCCAACCACACACGCAACGGCTCGCGACGCGCATAGCGACGGAATCGCGTCCACGGCGTCAAGCGTTCGGCGCCGACCGGACGTCCGTCGAGGAACGCCCGAAGATCCAATGCCAAGTCGGTTGCGGATGCGTACCTACGATCCGGGCGCTTCTCGAGACACTTCGCGACGATGGCTGCAAGGTCGCCATCCGCACGGCACAACCCCTGACGCAAGCCAACAGGTTCGCTGGTGGTCACCGCCTGCATGGTCGCCGCGGTCGAACCGCGATCGAATGCGGAGCGCAGCGAGAGCGCTTCGTACAGAACAGCGCCGAATGCAAAGACATCGCAACGAGGGTCGACCGCCGCGCCGTCCACCTGCTCCGGCGACATGTAGGGCAACGAACCGACCAAGGCGCCGGTGCGCGTCACGCCTTCTTCGCAGTCCGCGAGAGTCGCGAGTCCAAAGTCGCACAAGTGGGCGCTGCCGGTCCGCGAGATCAGCACGTTCGACGGCTTCACGTCCCGATGCGTCACTCCCTTGCTGTGCGCGTACGCGAGAGCGTCCGCGATTGGCAACAGCAGTGCAGCCATCACGTGTGCCCAACGGCTGTCCGCGCCCCGAATCGTGGCAGGAATCGCCATCGAATCGGCGTTCGGAATGATCTCCTGCAGCACGTCGACCAACGCATGGCCACGCAACTCCGGCGGGGCGGCCCGGGACAACGCTGCCAACACTTCAGCAAGCGATGCGCCGGGGATGTATTGCATGGCCAAGTAGGCCACGCCCCCCGCGTCACCAATCGTGAGCACAGGAACGATCGCTGGGTGATCGAGTTTCGCGACCACCAGCCCTTCGCGGCGAAAGCGCGTGCGTTGCTCGTCGAGGAAGGCGAACTCCGGACGGATCAGCTTGATCGCGACATCGCGATCCAACCCTCGTTGCCGCGCGCGGTAGACCACGCCCATTCCTCCGACACCAAGCTGTTCGAGAAGATCAAACTCGCCGATCGCAACCGGCAGCGCTGGAGCTCCGGTCGCCGCGCCGGGAACGCCTCCATCGAGATCCTCGTCGACGTCGAGCAATCCAAACGACTGCAGCACATCGAAGCGAGCCCGCAACTCCGTCGCGTGCTCAGGCCGCGACCGACAAACCTCCTCCAGCGCTCCACGCTGGTCGACGCCAGCCTTGGCCAAGACCCGATCCAACAGGAGCGATGGCGCATCCGCAGACGAGGCATCGGGTGAAGTCAAAACCACCGCAGACGGACGGGTCACCGCACGCTCTTCTGAGCGCACGGCAGTGCCAGGTGTCTTGGGTGATTTTCCGGTTGATCCGCGCATGGAGGCCACGAAGAAGGGTACCACCGCCCAATCGGCGGCCCAACCCGTGCCTCGGCGAAGGGCCTGCACGTGGAAAAGCGCCATCGCATCGGAGGATCGTGGCCCCGGTGCGCTGCGAACGCGGCGTCCATCGGATGAAGGATAGAAGACGCAGTGGGCGGGTCGCCTCACCGAGGGATTTTTCGGCGGCGCGGCGACCCCTGGGCACGGCCGCCTAGCGGCGCCGACCACCCTGCAAACGAGGGTCAGGCTTCTGCCGATTCCGTCTCGGCAGCCATCTCGCGCTCCAAGTCGTCCTTCGTGACTCGATCCTTGCCGATCAGGACGAACAGCCCGCCAAGCAACGACCAGAACGTCATGTGCAGCCGGTGCAGCACCGAAAGCGCCACGCCACGGGTCCCCATCACCGCACCAGGATTGGCTGCGTCGACGTAGCGCGCACCAAACTTGGAGAACAGCGTCTGATACATGCTCTCGCCAACGCCCCAACCGTTCGGTGCAATGGGCACTGCGGACACGATGTTGATCACCGGAATCAGCACGAAGTATTCAAACGGCGGCAGCCCGACTCCCAGCGCGAGTCCCATGAAGAGGACGCTCGCCACAGAGATGACGTGGTTGACCATCCCGATCACGATCCACAGCATCAGACCGGCTTTGTGGTTGCGGTAGTACGTCACCGCCTGATCCACCTGCTTGAGCAACCCACTGAGCTTGCCGGGCAGTTTGTCCAACAGCTCGTTGAGGTGAATCGCTCGTCGGACGCGGCGGCTGAATGCCACCACGCCGATCATCCCAACGACGGCCATCACGCCCCAGATGGACCACTTCAGCACCCTGAATTCTTCGCCGGCAAACAGCACAACAATGGCACCGAGCATGGCCAAGGACGCCAAACCCATCACACGGTCGACGATCACCGAGACGATCGATTCCACCCGTTTGCCCGGGCAGCGCTTCATGATGTACAGCGCCTTGATGAGGTCGCCGCCGGTCTGACCCGGGACGATGTTGTTGAAGAACACTCCGATCCAGGTGAACCGGAAGGCTTCCATCAACCGAATGCCCAGACCGTTGACGTTGAGCAACCACCACCAGCGCGAACCAGCCAGCAACACGCTGAAGAAGTAGCACGCCGCACCCAGCGCGAACCACCAAGGGTCCAGGTTCCGCCAGTAGGTGAGAAAGCCAGGCACCACATCCACCTGCACGCCGGCTTCATTCACTCCGACGACGATGTTCTCCGGAGGCTGAAGCGCACCGCTCGGTGTCTTGACCTGGAACGACACGGGCTCCACGTCCCATGGTCCAAGGATTTCGCCTGGGGTCCGCGTGACCGCTTCCTGCGGCGTGTCCACGTTCTCGGTGTGCACCAAGACGTCGGTCCACTGCACGTTCGAAAACACGAACGCCATCAAGGCGGCGACGAACGCGAGCTTCAGCGCAGTGATCAGATGGCTGTTCATCGACCGACTCCGAACTCGCCCTTCGGGCGTACCAGGGCGCGCGCCCTTGCGATCGAGGCTTCCTCTTCGACGGTCTGTTCCAGCATGGCTTCCATGAACTCTTTCGGGTCGACCTTCAAATCGGAGAGCGCCGCGGTCTTGACCGGGGCACCACCGTTCTCGGCGTTGAGAGCGAAGTGAATCAGCGTGGACACTCCAGAACAAGTCGCGACAGAAATCGACAGCTTGCCGTCACCCAAATAGAGGTCATCACCATCGCGCTCGAGGGCTCCAGAGCCGGCCCCGCCGAGCTGAGCGATTACGTCACGAGCTCGCGATGCGAAGAGCCGCTGGCGCAAAATTGCCGCAACCAGGCCCTGGTCATCGAAGCACTCCCAGATGAAGTGAACCATGTCATCCCCGGCGATCCCTGGCCCGGCGTCCAGGTCTTCCAAGTCCGCCATCTCCACATCGAGCACCCGACAGGGTCCCCGCCACGCCACGAGTGCGTTGCCGATCAGGCCGCACGTCTGCTGGATCCAATGGGCGCGAAGCGCCGAACCGTCATAGGGCAGATTGCCCTCCAAGAACGCGGTGTTCATGACCGCTCCTCGACGCCCGCCAGGCTCTCGCCACCGGATTCGTCCTGTCGGTCCGGCGACCCAGATTCTTCGCCCGGAGGGTCGGTCATCCCGCCCTTCGGAACGCGCACTTCACCGTTTGCCCACTGCTCGTACCAGTCCACGACCCAGGCATCGTCGAATTCGATTTCCCTCTGGAGGCAAACCGACAGCGCTGCCCGCGCGATCATGCGTCGATTCGTCGGATCTGACGTCGGTTCGAGCAGCGCATACTCGCAGAGGAGTTCCACGGGCGCCGGCCCCTGCCGACTCTCCAGCAAGGCCAAGTCTGCGGTGGTCAGTGCTCGCTCCAGGTCAAGCTGGCCGCAAAGGTGGACCAGCTGCAGTTGCCCCAACGCATCGTCCTCGAAACGTTCGTTGCCCAACCGTTCGGAGCCGGGAATCTCCAGTAGCGCCAGCAGGTGCGGGACAATGTCGGGCCCACCCAGGCGATGCAAGACCGCCACGGCGGAACGACGCGCAGGAGCACTGGCGCGGCCGCGCTCCTTCAAGCGATCAGTGACCCCCCAGACCAGAGCGTGCCACGTCGCGATGCGAAGCGACGCCGCGGTCAGTTGCCGAAGCTCCGGATCCGGCTCGTTCTGCCACGCGTTGTTGAGATCCATGAGCAACGCGCGTCGGTCCCACCAATCGAGCAGCGGCTCGTCCACCAGGGATCGAATCGCGCCCACGTATCCGCGCCGTTGCGCTTCGGTGAACGCACCGCCGGTGGAACTGTCGGCTAGCAGTCGCTGGCGCTGGCCAGGCTCGAACGCGTCAAACGTCTTGCGTGCGATGGCTTGGCGAGGATCGCTACTTCGTCGGAACAACGCCGACTCGAAAGTTTGCTTGAGGTCACCCTGCATCGTGGCGAGCAACGTTGCCATCTCCTCGATGGCAAAGACCCGATTCAAAGGCGCGAGATCCCGCTCGACCACGGGCACCAAGATTGCGGTCGCTTCCGCGGTGCGCTCCAACGAGTCACCTGCCCAATCGCTAAGCAACTCGATGCGCTCACGTGCCCACTGCGACGGGTTGTCCAGCTGCACCGCAGTGCGATCAGATCCGAGCACGGAGTGGAACACGAAGCGTGACACGGTGCCCCGGGCGTACCACGGCAGGCGCTCGACTTCGCGACGCCATTCGAGCCGCTGTTCTTGGCCTTCTCCCGTCAACGAAAGCGCGTCCTCGAGTTCTTCCACCGAGGTGGCAAATGACGAACAAGCCGAAAGCACGGCCAGGGCCACGATCGCGACGGACCAGGCTCGCGCCAGACCTGAGAAACTCACCCGCCGTCGAACCAAGGTTCGCTCGTGATCGCGCGTCATGCGGCTCATTGTCCCTCACCGGTCGTCGCGTATCCATCGGGATGCGCGTCACGCCACGCCCCGGCGGTGCGCAAAATGGTCGGTAGATCACTGTGCGTTGGCTCCCAGCCAAGCACCTGTTTGGCCCGGGTCGCATCCCCCACAAGCACCGGTGGATCGCCAGGCCGACGAGCGCTGATCCGGTGCGGGACCTCGCGACCGGTGATTTCGGCCGCGGTGTCGATCACCTCACGAACCGAGACACCATGACCCGCGCCGAGGTTGAAGGCTTCAGCACCCTGGACTGAGCCTTCGAGCAATGCATCCAGTGCCGCGAGGTGCGCCGTCGCCAAATCGCTCACGTGAACGTAGTCCCGGACACACGTCCCGTCGGGTGTTTCGTAGTCGGTGCCAAAGATCTGAAGTTCCTGGCCGCGTCCCGCGGCGGCGTCGAGGGTCAACGGAATGAGGTGCGTCTCTGGCCGGTGGAACTCTCCCAGCCGACCCTGCGGGTCGGCGCCGGCCGCGTTGAAGTAACGCAGCGCAACCGACGAGATCCCGGACGCGCCGTGGAAGTCGCGCAGAGCCTGTTCGCAAGCCAGCTTGGTGTGACCGTAGACGTTGACCGGCCGTTGAGCGGCGGTCTCGTTGATGGGCACAGACGACGGC
>CBESZZ010000231.1:0-6347 GCA_965534055.1 uncultured bacterium
GGTGCATCTGCAGCGCTGTTGCCGATTCGAACCACGCATGAAGTTGCGAAGAGTCCGAGGAAGATCCGAAAGCAGAAGGAATGAATGCGGGCCATGTGGTGTGTCTCTCCAGTTGTGGGTCTGCCATCCAAGAAGCACGTGACATGCCAGGGCTGATTGCGGGGCTTGTTCGTCGGTGGAGTACGGAACGCGGTGATGTTCTCGCGCTGCTTTGCCGCGGGATGCGCCTTCCCACTGGTGGTTTCACTCCACCCAGTCCGAGTCTCGCAATGAGACTTGTGACCGCACTCGATCGCGCGCTGGTTGCGAGCGGTCAGGCCTGAACCCCCGACGTCGCGATTGCGCAACGGGGTGGGGAGTCGACGTGCAGGAATTCCACCGGCCGTGGCAATTTCGCGACGCCCCGAAGTCGGTCAGTGCTTCGCTTGGGTGAGCGCGTCCAACGGGACGCAGAGGACGCTTTGGTCCTCGAAGCAGACGAGCAATCGATTGCCGGCGAGGGCGACCGCTGCGGCGGTCGCGAGGCCACCTGCCGGACTTCGCACTTCGCAGAGCAAGCGCAGGTCTTGGCCGTGTAGCAGCAGCACCTGCCCGGCACCGCGACCTACTGCGACGATCGCACCACCGTGAGCCGGCGCACTGGTGAAGGGGACGTTTGCGGAAGCGAGGTCTTCGCGCGGCAGCTTCTCTCCAGAGGTCAAGTTGATCGCGATGACCCGTTCACGGCTGGCGAGGACGACCTCAGCAGCGCGCTCGGACTGGCTGGCCCCGAGAAGCTCGCCGTATCCCTTCCGGGTCCAAACGGTGTCACCGTCCGCCGGGTCCAGCAGGGTGAGCCGGCCAGAGTCCGTGAAGCAAAGCAAGCCACGTGACGTGACGAGTGGTGAGCTGATGACCCCGTCACCGACGGACCGTTGCCACAAGGGGTCGAGCTTCTTGGCATCGAGGGCGGTCGCTTGGCCGGTGTTGGTGATGACGATCAAGCGTCCGCCAGCTGAAACCGGTTTTGCCGACACGTCGGCACTCAGCGCGAAAGTCTGAGGCAGCAGCTTTCGCTTCGTGATGTTGACGACCCGAACTTTCTGGTCCGTCGTGATGACGTAGGCAAGATCGTCCAAGACGAAGGGTGGGCACTCCGAGGGTAGGTCGGCGATCTCCCACGTGACTTCGCCTGTCTTCGAGTCCAGGACCCGCAGCGTGCCGTCGAGCGACGCCAAGATGATTTGCTTGCCGTCTTCGGTTCTGCAGGGTGTCGGGTGGAAGCCAGAAAGGTCATCAGAACGGAAACTCCAGACTCCGCGTCCGGTCGCCGTGTCGAGACACGTCGTCAGTCCGCTGCGATCCACGACGATGACTCGTTGGTCATTGAGCACATACGGCGCGGAGACCACGGGGCCTTCCGTCGTCGTTTCCCAAACCGGTGCAAGCGCGAGCAGGGACGTGACGACGCCGATCTCGTCGCCCTTCACCATCGTCTTCTCCGGCTTGAAACCCGGCATCGTGATCCGCACTTCGGTTTCGCGGGCAGGAATCCGAGTCATGGTGAGCGGCGACTTGCCAGCGAGCTTCTGGTCGACGTATACGTTTGCGCCTGGTGGCCAGGTACGCACGCCCAGCGGAAGCTCGACCATCTTGTCGAACGGCACCTCAGGGTAGCTGCGCTGAAGCACCCGGAACTGATTGCGCGCTGCCGTGAAGTCGGCGTTCTCCGCGGCGTCTTTCAGCATCTCGAGGTAGCGCAAGATGGAGGCGTAGCGCTCCACCTGTGCGCGGAAATGCGCTCGCAGCTCATCGGGACCCGTTTCTTCGTTCGAAAGCGTTCGGTAGGCCGTGAGTGCAGCCTGGAAGTCGTACTTCCGCTCGTGTTCCTGCGCGGCGAGAAACAGCGGGTTCAGTCGCTTCTGAGTTCGCGCACGATCGACGGCCGCTTCGTAGTCGGCGAGTCTCTCGAACGCTTCATCCAGGATCTTGCGCATAGCGAGCGCTGAGGTCTCAAGTCCCTGTGTGAGCTCTGGATTGACCCACTCCGGAAACAGCTTTCGCTTCGACGCTGCAAGCAGGCCGTCGACCAAGTCGGCTGTGTCCGTCGTGAAGTCGTCCTTGATCTCCTGAGTTCGCGCCTCTGCAGTTGCCAGAGACATGAACTCCGGTGGCAGCTCCGGAATCGCGTACAGCAGCGTTTTCTCCAGTCCGCGAAGCTCCGCGAACACGCTTTCCAGGCGGGTGTTCACGATCTCGCGCACGCTGGTCACGTTGGCGCCCTGGTCGTGCAGGTTGGCGTAGAGAATTAGCGCAGCGTCGATCTCGTTGCGCTCAAGAAGATCGGCCGCCTCTGCGAGCTTGAGGTTGAGTTGTTCCTGGAGGGCGTTCGCATCGCGCTGTTTGTTGATGCGTTCGAGTTGCTCGACCTCATCGTGCAGTTCCAGGAGTTCATGGTCGGGCCCGAGTTCTGTGAGGAACCGAGCGATCATCGTTTTGGCTTCGATGATGTCCGCGTTGTCGATTTGACGACGGATCTCAAGCGTCGCGGTTTGCACCCGCGTGGCCTGCATGTGAGTCCAAACGCCGTAACCCGTAGCCGCGGCGGCGATGACGACGGCAACAGAAACGATGATCGCGCGACGAACCTTGCCCGCCTTGCCGGCGTGGAGCAGCTTGAGCGCCCGCGCGATTTCCTTGTTGTCGTACTCGACCTTGAGGATCTGTTCGTAGACCTCAATCAGCTTCGCGTCGTTCTGCGAAGACTTGAACATCTCCGCGAGATGAAGGAGCGTGTTGACCGCAGCCTTCGACTCCTTCATTCGGTGCAGGACGACCGCTTTGCGGAAGAGCACCTTTTGATGATCGGGGTAGCGGGCCAGCAGATCATCGAGCAGGTCCAGCGCCTCCTCGTCGTTGCCCTCGTCCTGCTCGGCCTCGGCAAGACCCATGGTCACGTCGAGGAACTCAGCCGTTTCCTGCCCGGCTTCGAGCAGTTGAGCGCGCAGGTAGGCTAGGACGGTGGCGTCGCGAGGGGCGAGTCCACGGGCCGTACGCGCAAGTTCTAGCGCCTCTTCGAGATCCTCGTGGCTGGCAGCTTCGATGACCAGTCTCGCAGCGAGTCTGGACTCCCCGCAGCGACGAAGTTGGTCCGCCATCGTGAGAATGGTCTCACGCGACTTGAAGTCGGACCGGTCGTACAGCGTCTGCACCGCGACCAGTGCCCGCTTCATGTTGCCGGCACCGAGCCATGACTCCACGGAATCGATGAGCTGGTCGGCCGTTGCAGGAACCAGGACGCGCCAGGCGTACAGATCCTTCGCACAGCGTGCGCAATCGAACAGACTCATCAGGCAAGCATCCGCGAGCTCGCGAATGCTCAGCACGCCGTCTACGGCGTTGACGATGGTCTCGCAATCCGCCGAGAGTTCTTCAGGACCCTCGTGGATCTCGTCGTTGATAATCGGCACCTCGTCGAGGCTGCCAACCATGTCGAGGATCCCTTCCCACTCATCCGAGCGACGGGCAACCTCCAGCAGGACGCTGTTGACCTCGAACGCAGGCAGGTTCTCGAGCCGTTCTTGCACCACCGGGTCGCAGGTGGCGCCGCGGTAGAACTCGAACGAACCATGACCCCAGGTGAACAGCGAGTAGAGATCCTCGGTGATCTGCGCCACCGCGATCTCTTCGATCTGTTCCGCCGTGAGCACGCCCTCTTCGATGAGGACCTGACCTAGGGGCTTACCGTTCTTCTTTTGCAGCAGCAGCGCCGAGCGCAACTGCTCTGGAACCACGAATCCCGCACGGATCAGGCGCTGGCCCAGGCGGCGCGTCTCGATGCGTGCAGGCACGAGGCATCGCACAATACCGTTGCGAAAGAAGACCTCGCGCTGCTCCAGGGGATTGCGAACCCGGAGCATCCCCTCCATTTTCGACATCGCCAGGGTCTGGAAGATGTCCGCAAGGTTCATCTTGTCGAGGTCACCGCGCATGGTGACCTCTTGCGCACTCTCATCTGAGAGTACGGACTCCTCGTTTCCTTCACCGCCCGAGGCGAGGAGGAAGTCCACTTCCTCGCTGTTGAGAAGCTCCTCGGACTTTTTCATGAAGTGTCTTTCTCGAACCGCACTGAAGCGGACCCTGGTTGCCTTTCACGGCGTGAGTTGCTGTATCGGCGTTGCCGTTGCGTTGGCTCAACCCGGCTTGGCCCTGAAGTTGGCTTCGGCTTCCAGGCCGCAAGGGGGCGGGGCTGCGGCCCTCCTGGCACCCTCGGAATCGGGGAACCTTCGAAGTTCTCGATTCGAGACACTACTCACGGAAAAGGACCCGATTCGAGCTCCTATCGGCTGGGAGCTTGCGCGACGCATGGGCAGTGCGGCGGCCCCTGCGTTGATTGAACTGCATGACGCCAGCGGCCCGAGTCTCCGGCGACGGTTGTTGGTTCTCGGTGCCTTAGGGCAGGCGGGTGCCGACGGCCTGGCCGGCGTGCGCAAGTTCGTTCTGGCTCGCGGAGCGGCCGGCGAAGATCAGGTGATGGGCTTGATGGTCCTTGCCCTGGCTCGCACGGCAGGGCGGCAAGCGCCTAGTGGTCCCCCCGGAATCCCATCGCTCTGGACCGCCCTGGGTGGCTCAAGGGCTGCTGCTGCCGTGCAGGTAGCGGCTCTTCTGGCAAACCCAGAATCCGCGGTGGCCGCGGGGACCAAATTCAGTGTGGATGACCCCGGGGTGGTAGCCGCCGCGTTGCGTGGGGGCTGGCTGGTTCGCCCGGCGGACTTGCGCAAACTGCTGCAGGACGCCGTGCCGCGCTCGGGAAATGGCACGACCACGCCCTTTGACCTCATCTTCCGTGGTGCTTGCTTGGCTGCCGATCCGGTTGCATTGCTCGAACGGGATCTGGTGACGGAGCGGTTCAGAGACGCCAGTACGACCCGCAGCGCCGCTCACGAGGACGCGGTGTTTTGGCTCGAAGCCGCAGCAGGCCAGCCGGTCGCGAGGGCGCAGCTGACACGAGTGCTTCGGGACGTTCCCCACGGCTTGCTCGGGCGTGCGGTGAGCATGCCCGCGCTTTGGCCCCATTTACCCGCGGGTTGGGTGCGGCCGGTGCCTTCCGCGCTCACGAACGACAAGGTGTTTGTGTCGGTCGCCTTCGTTTTGACTCAGCGCCTAGACGTGATCGAGATGGCGCTGCCGAAGATCGAGGGCGACGAGTTCTTGCGACGACCGGCTCTGTTGGCGCTGGCCTTTCGCTTGCTTGCGGCCCCGCGTGAGTCTCGCCGCGTGTTCGCAGACCTCCCCGGGGAACTCGCCAACGATCTGGCAGGCCAGCTCGTGATTGCAATCGCGGATGAAGAGCGTCCGGTGTCTTCGCCTTCGACACCTGACCCTGCAGTCGCGGCGAGCGAGGGCGACCTTGCCTTGCATGAGTTGGTTCGCGCCGCGGCCCTCGACCTGCTGACAGGCGATGAGCTACGTCGCCACGTCGAAGACGCGCTTTGGTGCGCGGGCGCTCATCCAGGTTGGATTCGATTCGATGCCGAGCGTCGATTGATTCGCGACCTGCTGTTGACGGGTCGGAAGGGCGTGCTGCAACAAATGGCGGCGTCCGAGCCGCCGGTGGATTATGTCGCGCGTGGTCTTCCGAAGCGCGTCTTCGAGAGCGGGGCGCTGGACTACTTCGTATTTACAGCGAACGCAGTGCGTCGCACGCCACAGCGATTGCGTCTGCGGTGAGGTCGGGTCCCGGTGACAGCCGCACGCTGCCATCAGAAAACCCAACGCCATCAGCTGAGTCGCTGAATCCGGCATGCGCGAGCGGTGCGCAGTGATGGCCGGCGCGAGCGATCACTCCGTGCAGACCGAGGAGTGCTGCGGTCTCGGCGGGGTGTTGGTCAGCCACGGTGAACGCCAGAATTGGGAGGCAGTCTGCTGGACTCGTTGGCGCGTCGCGATGGTTCTCGGTCCGCGGGGATGCAACGAACCGTACCGTCCCGGTGCGTTCCAGCAGTGCGTCGAGAAGCAAGTCGCATGCGACTGACGCGCGGGCGAGTCGGACTTCACGGGTGTTGGGGTCGCACGCCCGTAGCGCTGCATGCAGCCCGAAGATGGCGGGGGAGTTTGGTGTGCCGGCTTCGAACGCGTCGGGCCAACGGGCCGGGTGCTCAAGCGTTGCGCGAGCAGAGCCCGTGCCGCCTAACTTCGGCGAACTCAGATCTTCGATGGCTGGGAGCACGGCCAGGAAGCCACAGCCTGGAGGGCCAAGCAGGCTCTTGTGTGCCGACGCCACCACAGCGTCCGCGCCGATGTCCACCGGCAGGGCGCCGAACGATTGACTCGCGTCCAGAAGCGTCGTGACCCCGTGCTGCTTCGCG
>CBESZZ010000232.1:0-6328 GCA_965534055.1 uncultured bacterium
GAGTTACGAGGCCACCACAGCATTGCCCCTGCCGCGAAGGCGAGAAGCAGCATGGCGAAGGTGGCGCGTTTCCACATGGGGGGGCGGTTTCGGGTGGGATCCGATACGTCAGTGGACGTGCGGCGCGCCATTCTGTCGCGCCCACTCGCGAAGCCATCCAGCGACCAATGGCTCAGTCTCGGGTGAGACCGAGCGAGGTGGTGTTTCCGGGCAAGCCTGTCTTGATCGTCGAGCGGTCACTGCGCTCGATTCGAAGGGGCACGCGCCAGCTCAGTCGATCGTGAGATTCACCCGTGCCGTGCTGTTGGCTACGCCGGGACCGAGCACGATCTGTAATGGTGTCGCGTCCTCGTCCTGGATTCTCAGATTGTAGGTCCCGGCCGCGAGGTTGCTGAAGAGGAACTCGCCGGGCATTGCCCAGTGATTGCCGGACGATGTGGGCTGCATCGTGCGCTGCGTGGCTTCGGGGAGTGGACCGATCAAAGCGATCGTCGCGGTCGTTCGCTTGTCGATCTGTCCGCCGTCGCGCACAAATCCGCGGACCGCGTAGCCGGGTTCCAGCGCAAAGTTCACCGTGGTGGTGTTCGCGCCGGAGGCGATCGGGTTCACGATCTGGGTCTTGCGCGAGTTGGCCGGCAGGGTCCATGCAGAGGCGGCCGGATCTGGCAGGACGGTGACGCGCATCCTCTCATTAGGCAGTTCCGTGAAGCGAAACCGACCTTCCGCGTCGGTGCGAGTGATCGCCGGCTGGCGATCTTCGGTCGTGATCCAGACCCTCACGCGAACTCGGGAGATGGCGTTGCCAGAAAGGTCGAGCACCTGGCCCTGCACGGTGTGGTTGCCCCGGAGGTGGTCGATCGTCCAGGTGTGTGCCTTGCCTGATTCGATCTTCAACTCGCGATCCGCGGCGAGACGCAGCGGTTCGGGGCCCCACGCCGCCAGTCTGATCAGACCCGGATCAAGCCAAACCGTGATCTCAGGCGTGGAGTGTGAGAGATGATGTCGCCGCTTGCCGACGGTTGCGGTGATGGAGCGGGTCTTCGCAAGTCGATCAAGAAGTGCTGGAGCAGCACGCAGTACCAGCGTTCCCTGGCGCTTCAGAACGATCGTGTGTTCGTTTCGTCCAGGTGCGAGCGCGTGTAGTGGTTCGAGCTTCTGTTTCGAGATGAGATGCGCGTTGGCGGGCAACCGTTGAGCGGTCACGGCCAGTGGCCGGCCTGTGGGCAAGCGTGTGAACACAGCGAAACCGTTTTCGTCGGTTGTTGAGACCGGCTCGTCGATCGAGTCGAGATCTTTCAGATCGATCGCGCCGTCCGAACTTGCGACTTTCAGTGAAGCATCTGCGACTGGCACTCCGACGTCGTCTTGCACAAGCAGGCGCAGATCGGATGTTCGCGGATAGAGGACGCAACGACGGCGAATGAACGGCGCGTGCTCCTTCGCAATCTGCAGGCTTTCGATGGACCAAGTTGAGTCGGTCGTGTTCACGAGGATCAAATGGTACATGACAGGGATCGACGCGGTCGCCAGGCCATTTACGTCCGTCGGTCCTATTGGAGTCACATGCCGCCCATAGGCTGTCACCGGGATGTCCTGCAGCGGTTTTCCGAACGGGTCCACAACGAGCAGTTCGAGTGTCATCGTTGGTCCGTTGATCGAATCCCCGCTTGGGTCGACTCGTCCAACGCTCTCCGTGACCGAACTCGGTTCGGTCTTCGTGGAGTCTTCGGTGATGAGTTCGCGGCTCGCTAGATCCTGTTCAAGACTCGCACCAGGGGGCGGCCGCTTGGAATGAAGCGATTGAGAACTGGAGTCCACGGCACCTGCCACGTCCGGTCGCGCATCCAATGCCCCACGAAAACTCCACGCCGCGATCGCGAGCAGGCCCGCGCCTAGCAAGCAAAGAACAGCTGTTCGACTCCATCGCGCGCGGTTCATGTCGGTTGGGTATTCCCTGAGGGGTTTCGGCAGGTCAATCCACGTCGAGGTCCAGCGTCAGCACGGGCTCAGACGTGTCCGCGTCGAAGGCAACCGTGTGTTGCCATTCGGTTTGACCGGTCCATCGGATGCGGTAGGTGCCAGGCCGGAGGTTGGTGAAACGATAGCGACCTTTGCTTGCTTCCGCAGTCGAGGGTTGATCGTGCGTATGCGCCCAATCGATCTCGATCTTTGGGCACTCGCGGTCGTCTGCGATGCGCGTGCCGTTGCGCTTGATCTGGCCTTCGATTGAGAAGCCTCGCTTCAGTTTGATCGTCACAGGGAGCGGTGACGGAACTTCGATTCGCCGACGCGAGGTCTCCAGTCCACCGTCGCCCTGGTGTCTCCATTCTGACCCGAATGCGGGCTGGTAGCCCAAACGCGCGTCCGTGGTTGCGGGCAGATCCCTGAAGTCGAACGTCCCGTCGATTGCCGTGACTTCGCTTTTTGCCAGCAAGAACTCCGGGAACCAAAGCGTGACCGTGATGCCCTGCACGGCCTGCCCTTCGGGGTCGACTGCGCGTCCCTTCAGCACCTGGGTGCCGACCATGGGCTCCAGGATCCAGTGGGTGGTTGTGCCAGGCGCGAGTTGGAGGACGGTGCCTGCGACGCCGACTTTGGCGCGCAGCAAGAACTCGTGCGTGCCCGCGGCCAGCCAGCGTTCGCGACGAGGCTTGTTGCGGGTCAAGCGAACCTCATTCGTGTGGATCGCGTGGGCCGTAATCACAACCTCGTCCGCTGCGCCCAGGCTGTCGCGCAGATCTTCGCTGAGTTCCATCACGAGGTGCGACTGCCGCTCAAGTTGCAGAGTTGCCGGGTTGTCGCCAGCGACGAGCCGTTGAGGTTGCGTTCTGTTCAGGGTGACACGCAGCCGTTCAGGCTTGTGAACCGCACGAACCGAGACCGCCATTCCCGCGGGTTGATTCTCGATGCGCGCGCGTCCAGCTTGGTCGGTCACAGAGTCGAAGCCCTGACCTGTGGATAGGAGGATTCCCGCCAAGGGCTCATGCACGTCGTCGACCACTAGGACGTCGAGTGCTGCGGTTTGCGGGTACATGGTTAATTCGATCGACGCGTTGCCGCGAAGGTCGAGAACTTGCCGCGCAGAGATCCAGCCGGGATCTTTGAAATCGTGGCTCGTGAACACGATTCGCTTTCCGGGCTTCACCTCGCGGCGGATTTCACCGTTGTCGTCAGTGACTCCGAACCGCCGGACGTCCATGTACATCGGCGGGTCCTGGAGTAGCTGCGTAACCACGTACACCCCCGCCCGCGGCACATCGGAGGGGTCGACGACGCGGATTCGCAGCTCGATTGGCCCTAGTTCCACGGGCTGCATCATCGAGTTGTGGTCGGGCAGGTCCGGGATCGGGTCGTCTTCGACTCGCCTGCGAAGCGGTTCAGGCAGAGTCTCTTGGTCGACCGTGATCGAATCCGGCGTCCGTACGGAGGTCTCCAGTTCGACGTGCGAATCCGATTCGTGTGGTGGCTCGGGCGACTGTCGAAAGCAGAGCCACACGCCCAAGGCTCCGAGTCCAAACAAGAGCAGCCACCCGGCGAGTCGTCGTTGCATTCGTCAGTCCACGTCGAAAATCAGAGTGAGCGAGCGACCGGGAACGGTGTCGTCTAGAACGACGGTCTTGGTCCATTCAGTTTGCCCGGTCAGGCGCAGGTGATAGATCCCGGGGCGGAGGTGGCGAAATGAACAGCGCCCCTCGTCGGGCTGGAGTTTCATTGGCTCGTTGCGTCTGAGCGCCCAGTCGATCTCCACCTGCGGCGTGCGACGAGACCTCCACGGAGACTCACGCTCGTTGGTCGTTCCCTCGATCGTGAACCCGGGCTGCAGAGTGACGTCGACGTCGCGCGATGGAATGGTGAGTCTCCGACCAAGCCAGTCCTGTTCGCCGGTCCCATCGTAGCTCCACGAAGACCCTGAAGGCGGCGAGTAGCTGAGCCGCGCGTCTGTCGTGCTAGGCAGATTTGCAAACGTGAAGCGACCGTCTGACGCACTGATCGCGGTCTTGCCCCGAGTAAACTCAGGAAACCAAAGCTTCAGCAGTACTCCATCGATGCCTCGGCCCTGCGGATCGAGCGCGCGACCTTTCAAGCTATGGGGACCGCGGATGCTTTCGACCAACCAGCGTGTTGTGGTGCCGGGGTTGAACTGGAGCGTGGTATGCGCAATGGGAACGTCGTCCGCGGTGGATGCGGTGAACTGCCATCGACCGGCATCGAGCCACCGCGCAGCGCTGGGGGCTTCGCGCGAGAGCTTCGCTAGACCCATCTTGGCGCGGAGAGCCACGACTTGGATGTGTTCCGTCTCGGAGAGTTGCTCGACGAAATCATCGGAAAGCTCGAGCACGAGCCGCGCTTGCCTAGTCATGCGGAACACGACGCCCGTTTCGATGGCCATGAGCGGCACCTCCATTTCGGCAACGCTGAGTTGGATCGTGTTGGGCACGCCGAACGACTTCAGCGTGATCGATTGACCGAGAGGCTGGCAAATGAACTCGGCGCGCCCCGAAGCATCCGTGCGTTGCTCGGGTCCGAAGTGGGTCGAGAGGCCAATGTCCGCGAGCGGGAACCCCAAGTCGTCGACGGCCGTGACGAACAGGCTCGCGATCAGCCGGTGCATCGGAGCCTCTTCGCCTTTGGCTTGCTCACCTTGGCTCGTGGCAACGACGATCCGCTGGCCTGCGGACTGTGCTTCCATCGCGTCGGAGGGCGTCGAAGTGGTTGTCGCCACGGACGTAGCGGAGCGATGGGATTCGGCCAGTGGAGGCGGCAACGTTGGATCTCTCGCTGCGAGCCAAGCGATGATCCCGCCAATTCCCAGCAGTGCGACGAGAACCAAGAGGCTCCTTCGCCGCATGGCCAGCTCGTGAATGCGCAGATTCACTTTCTGGCGAGATCGTGCGAGGCGGTGTTCCCGGGCAAGCCTGGGCCCAAGACGATCTCGGTTGCTGGGCCGTCACCGCCCTTGAGTCGAAGGGTGTACGCGCCGGCCCGGAGATTGCCGATCATGTACCCGCCTGGCTTGATCCAGCGATTGCCGGAGGGGTAGGAGTGCACGGTCAGCGTGTTTCCCGTCGGTCGCGGACCCTCCAAGACAATGAAAGCTGCGCTCTGGGTATCTGCTTTGCCGCTCCGAAGGATGCGGCCGTAGATCGCGTAGCCGGACTCCACCGTGAAGTTCACCGTCGCAATGCGGGTGCTGCTTTGCCATTTCACGACCCGCTCCCCCGCGTCACCGTTCCGAAGCGCATGGGTAGCCACCTCGAGGTCCGGCAAGATGGCGACCACCAATGGCTCACTGGGTAGTTCAGGGAAGTGGAAGCGTCCCTCCGCGTTGGTGCGTATCTGTGCAGGCTGTCGATCTTCGCTGGCGAAGCGCACCTCCACTTGAACGCCCTGGATTGCATAGCCGCTTTGGTCCGTGACCTGTCCTTCCACGGTGCATTCGCCAGGCAGGTGTTCGATGGTCCAAACACGTTTGACGCCTGGTTGGATCTCGATTTCGTGCGTGGCTTTGAGTCGCAATGGCTCGGGACCGCTTGTGTGCAGCGTGGTGATGCCTGCTTCGCGCCGGAAACTGATCTCCGGGGTGTTGCGCGATACATAGTGAGGACGGCCGTTGAGAACCACGGTCACCGTGCCGGAGTCTCCGATTCGGTCGAGAACGAGCGGGCCGGCTCTCACGATCAAGTTCCCTCGCCGCTGTACCACCAGGGTGTGTTCGTTCGAACCCGGTTGAAGCGTGATGGCGAACTTCTCACGCTTCAGTCGACGAACGTTCGCAGGGATTGGTGCGCCGCTAACTTCAACAGTCACAGGCCTTCCGCTTGGTAGTTTCTCGAGGACCGCGAGTCCGGTCGCATCCGTCGTAGCCGTGTCCAAGTTGAATACCGAAGCCTTGGCTTCAGCAATGGGCTGGTGTGCGTCGTCGACTACCCGCAATCGCAGAGTCGAAGTCCGCGGATACACGATGATTTGGACGTGGTCTCGAGGCGGTGACTTGGATTCGAACCTGGCGTGTTCCGTGGACCACGGGGTTTCGTATCCCATCGCCGTGATCATGTAGTCGTTCACCGGTAGCGTCGCCGTCACCATGCCATCTGAATTGGTGCGGCCGATCTGATCAGCGAACGGATCGGTTCGCAGTGGGGAGCCGTCGCTTGCGTAGTGCATCGTTCCCTGTGCATGAACTGGCATGTCTGGCGCCGGCACCCCGGACGGATCCACGACACGCACTACGATCACTATCGTGGGTTCGTCAGGGTCTCGCTGCGTCTGCGTTTCGGGTGACGGAACGACGAAATCCGGTACATCGATTTGCTCTCGATCGGTTGGA
>CBESZZ010000233.1:0-6318 GCA_965534055.1 uncultured bacterium
GAGTCGCCGAGTCGATCCTTCGATGATCGTGAGTTCGCCCCGACCAAGAGCAGGCAACTGGAGCAGGCCATGTCGAGGCACTGGTGTCCGTCGGCGGACTCTTGGCGTTGAAGCCTCACGGCGTGCTGAGCAATAATGGCGCGGACCGGTGTTAGACGGTCGGATTCTCGGGGATGACCCAGTTTGGCGGCCGCCGACATGGACGCTGACGGCGGCATCGACCTCGTGCAGTGCGCACCAGGTTCGGTCCGCATCAACATCAACCTGGGCGACGGCGATGTCGACGTCCCAGGTTTGATTAACACGAGGCATCATCTCGCGTTTGATCTGCCGCCCGCAGTGGGGCGGACCTACCGATTGACCGTGTCGACCGAGAGTCCCTTGTCTCTCCTGACCGCAATCGTGCTTGGCACCGATCCGCTCGATCAGCCCATTCGGATCGGAGCACTTCAGCCGGTATGGCTGAACCCGGTGTCCGTGCTGGGCTCATCGCCGTCCTATGTGTTGAACGCTGTGAACAACCAGCGAACCTGGGGCATTCCGATTCCTCTGGACGCGCAGCTGGTCGGCATTGAGCTGATCGCTCAGTCGATCCGGTTGGATGCTGGTGAAATGAGGATTGGCGAGCGAGTGGCCCAGACGATCATTCGATAGGTCCGAGCGGCCACGATACCTCCAAGGGGAGCCCGTCGAGCGGCCATTGATGCTGCCTGCGAACTGCCTTTGGTTGCTAGTCGGAGAGGTCCAGCCACGCGACGACCAAGTGCAGGTCTCGGGTTCGAGATTGCGCCGGTGTCGGCGGTCCGACGGTGCCGGCGCGTCGAGTGCAACGTGTTGCTCAGCGCACCGAAGACACCTGGGCAGCCCGGTTTGAGCCTCAGACAGCGGTTTGGGTGACTCCAGACTCCGTGACCCTTGGCATCGAGAGGCTTCGGCACTCCCATTGCCTTGTTGGGTTCAGCAGTAGACCCGTGGGGTGATCCTTGTGGATCACGCACCCGCCCGCAGTCCATTGAACGCGCACGCGCGACATTCTCTCTATTCGCTCCGATTCAACATGCACCACAGACCTCTACCAATTGCGGCGTCCCTATTCTGTCTGGCGATCTGTTCCGACGGGCCGTCCGCCCAACAACTACTGAAGGACGTCAACGCAGCGCCCATCATTTTGAACAGCACGCCCGTGGATGCTGTTGTTTTGGGCAACACGACGTTTGTTGTGGCCAATGACGGTGCCGCGGGGCGCGAGATCTTCCGAGTCGACGGGTTCACCGGCATTCCGCGCATTGCGTTGGATCACGTGCCCGGGCCGATCAGCGGAGTGCGTCCAGGAATGACCGTACTCGGCAACTCCATCGTGTTCGCGGACCTGGCCCAAGGGGTTCAGGTGTACGACCCGGCAACGCAGCAAGTGCAACTGGTGCTTCCCGGTGGGCGGGTTCTCGGAAGCGCCGTCATCGGGCATCGAATGGTGTTTCTGAGCATCCCAACAGGCGGTGGATTGGCGTTCTTTGGAACAGACGGTACCGCGCAGGGAACGGAGATGATTACTTCCGCAAGCGCTCTTGCGCCCCTTTGGATGACGGTCGTCGGCAATGAACTTTGGTTCACCTTGACCAGCAACACCAGTCCTCGAACGCGCCGCGTGGTGCGAACCGATGGAACGGCAGCGGGCACAACGGACTTCGTATTCAACGGGGGCGGGAACGTTCAGGACATCCAAGCGCTCGATGCAACACGCGTGGTCTTGACCGTCGAGGTTGGATCGGCGGCAGCGAAGTCGCTGTGGATCACAGATGGTACTCCCGGCGGAACGCTGGCCTTGGCTACTGGGAGTCCCACGACGTTTTGGAGGAACCCGACCAAGCTTGGTGCTGGGATGTTGATGGAGCGACGCGACGGCAACGTCAGCGGCCTATCGGAGCTTTGGTTCACCGACGGCACCGTGAGCGGGACGCGAAGGGTTCAAGGCACGGATGTGTTTTTCTCGGTTGGTCCGATCGCGACGTTTGGCAGTCAGGCGGTCTTCTTCGACAACAACCCACAGGGTGGATCGGCGCGCAGGTTGTTCAGCACCGATGGAGTGACCCATCAGGCGATCGCTCTCGTGCGAAGCCCAATCGCTCCGCGACTGACCAGCGCAAGTCAGCGTGCATTCTTTGCGGCCGGGGATACGACGGCGCCGCAACTTGGCCGCGAGCTGTGGGTCACGGACGGAGCCGCTGGCGGCACCGGCATGATCACCGAGATCCGGCCCGGTGAAGAGGACAGCGGGATCGCAATCTTGACCGCCTTTGGCAACAACGTGTTTCTTCGGGCTAATGACGGTGTCGCTGGAACCGAGCTATGGCGTAGCGACGGAACCGCGATGGGCACGCAGCTCGCCGGTGATCTGACGCCGACGGATCGCACGGCAGGCAGTCGGCCGCGCGGGTTCATCAGCGCCGCAGGCCGCACGTGGTTTCTTGCAACGGATGGGCCATGGACAACAGACGGGACGAGAGCCGGCACCGTTCCCCGCCCCGATCTGATCGCGGCGGCTCCCGGACCTGACGATGTGTTCTACTTCGCGGAGATTGGCAACGAGCTCTTTTACGTTTCGAGAAATAGCGCTTCACCCGGGACATTCGTGACGGATGGAACGACGCATCGTCAGCTGACGTCGGAAATTCTGAGTGGCAACTTCACGATCGAAGGGGAGCGAGTTCTGTTCTTCACACCCGTGACGGGCAGCTCTGATTTGAACCTTTGGGATGCCTCACCGGGTGGTGCAAACGTGCGTTCAACGATCTCCGGCTTGTCAAACGTCGGACAACCACACCCGCTTGGGCAGGACGTGCTTTTCGGCGGGAACGATAGTGCCGCGGGCTACGAGCTGCGCTCGCTCAACAGCGGTCTTGTGATTGACCTCAACCCTGGGCCGAGCAGCAGTAGCGCCTTGATCTTGGGTCGCCTTGGTTCGAACTTGATCTTCGCTGCTGACGACGGCGCAACGGGAAATGAGCCTTGGGTCACAGACGGCACGGCAGCGGGAACTGTTCAACTGGCGGACACCATCCCCGGCGCCGCAGGATCCTTTATTCGAGTGCATGCTCAACTTGATGGCTTGCTCTACTTCTCCCACGACAACATCTCGGGAGAAATTTGGGCAACCGACGGCACTCCGGGTGGAACCCGCATGGTCGTTGCTCTTGGAAACACCGTCTTCGAACTCTTGCCACTGAACGGCCGGTTGCTGGCGCTGAGCCGCGGAAACATCCTTTCGGTGATTGATCTAGCGACGAGCCAGTCGACAACCTTGGCCATGGATGTGCTTCACCTCACCTTGGTGGGCGACGACCGTGTGATGTTTGACACGGGGCCTCTAGGCGGAAGCGCCGTGCAGATTTGGGAGAGCGACGGTACATCAGCTGGTACTCGCACCATCGCGACGGCCCCAGCGAGAGGTGGCTACTTCCTGCAACGCAACGGTCAGTTGCTGTTCAGCGCAGAAGATCCGCGGTTCGGCATCGAACCGTTCATCCTCGACATCGGCGCCGTGGCGCAGTCCATCCCAACCGGAAGTTGCTTTGAGTTCAGCGAGTCGTTCTTGAGCGTATCGGACCCGGTGTTGGGCACGACGATGAGCGTGACTGTGGATCATGGCGTCGCCGGAAGCGGTGGACTGTTCGTGTTGGGTTTCCCGGGCTACTTCCCGCTGACCGCGGACTGTCGGCTCGAAATTGACCTCACACTGCCGACTCTGATCCAACCAATTCTGATTGCTCTCAACGGTCGCACGAGCTTCATGCTGCCGATCCCCAATGTGCCAGCGTTGGTTGGGATTCAACTGAGCATGCAGGCTGCGCTGAGTCCCGGTGCGATGGCTGGTGGGGGACCGGTGCTTGGGTATGACCTAACGCAGTCGGTGGCGCTGCGTCTGGGGCGGTGAGGTCGCTGAAGCGCAAGTCGGCCTAAGTGACCGGCGTGCGCGTGCCTGCCAGTGGCTGAAGACGCTCCTCGATGACGCCGCACGCGAGTTGGGCGGCGACGCGTCGACGTTGGTCGCTCTCTACTGAGCCTCAAGGCGCACGACTGGCACGATGCTGAAGTGGACCGAGCCCGACGTCGGCGTGAGCCCGGCTGAGGTCTCTGCGCTCACGAAGGCGGTGTTGTGGGGGCGACTTGAGTTGGCGATGGTCCAGGTGATTGCTGAACTGGTCGCGATCGATTGGTTCAGGTCGACCCATTGCGTGGCGAGTGTGACGCCGACCACCGTCGAGCTTGCGGGCAACTGCAACGGAACGATCGAGGAACCTCCCCAAGCTGGTTGAGTTGATTCGATTGGCGGGCCGAAGACCACCACCTGTGAGTTCACGATGTTGGACAGGTGGATCCAGCAGTTTGGTTGCCCGCCGAACGTTCCAAGGTTCAAGAGGTTCGCGCTGGGTTGCCCGAAAAGAATCATCCCAAGACCGTGGGGAGTGCCGAGGCCAAAGAAGCGCACGGTGGCTCCTGGAACCATGGACTCGCCATCGAGGCCACTCCATGGTTCTCCTGCAATGCCGGTGGATCCACACGGTGAACCCACCCTCTGCGAAAGGTCCGGCTCAGGTTGGATCGCCGCGTCGACATCCCAACGCATTCCCTGGAAGGCGCTGCCAGATCGAATCGTGAGATCGATGACGATGTTGCCACTGGTGTGTGTGAATCCGCTAGCGAAAGGAATCCTCAACACGTGTTGAGCGCTCCAGTCCGCGGATTGACCTGTCGGCAATGGTTGGCTCGCTGGCAACGTCAATTGCCCGTTAAAGACTTGCACCGGGAAGGGTCCATGGTTGTACGCAAACGTCGGAAGGGCATCGTTTGGGTTCAGCCCTCCGGAGCTCAATGTTAGATCCACGGTGATCGTGTCGGCTACCAGAGCCTCATCGTCTGAGTCGCGCCTCAGTTCCAACGCAAGAAGCGGTCGGTTGACGAATGAGGCTGCCATTTGGCTTCCGAGAATCACCTGGAACCGGTGCTCCCTGCCCGGGGCCGCAAGTTGCCAGGCTCCGTTCTGATCATTCAGAGTAGCAGACGACGGCATCACGAAATGCGATTGCCCAGCCGCATGATGGGCGACTAGGCAAAGAGCGAGCGGCCCGAGGGAAAGCTTATTCATCTATCGAGTTGGTGGAGATGATGGGGATGTTGATGCTGTCGTGAGGTGGCTTGCCCATGACTACAATCACGCGATCGCCTGGCTGGGCGTTGGAAGGGACGTTCACGCCCCCATCGCTTTTCACCGTGCCACCGGGAATCGTTGTTGTTCCGTTTCTTCCAACGACAACGACGACAATCGGTCCTGGGTCGCCAATGATTTCAATGGGGATGAATCCACCTGGTTCAGCCGAGGTGGCTCCCTTGCCCTGCATGCGGCCTGGTGGATCGAACGTGGTCATCTCACAGCGCCTCGAGCGCTGCGTGTCGATGTGACCAACGAGTTTCGGCTGCCTTTGGAGCGAGCAACTGGGTCAGCGTTTCGATTGCCCCGAACCGTCCGGCGTAATCCGTTCGCGCGAGCTCTTGGTCCACGATGGACTGCAATGCAAAGAGCAGCGACTCCTGGTGCGGTTGCATCGTCAGCGCGGCGACCAGGACGTCTAGATGTTGCGGGAGGTCCGGCGCGGCGGTCGCGTGAACCAGTTCGACGGCTCTTTGGACTAGGTCAGGCTCCGGGCCGGTTCCGCCCGGTGGTGAAGCGGTTTCCGCGCTGCCCCTGCCGACAACAAACCCGCACACACCAATAGTGCCTGCAACTGCGGTGAGCAAGAATCCGCGGCGTCGTTTGAGCTTTCGCCCAAGAGCAAGCTCTGCTTCGGTGGGTTTCGCTGGTGGAGTTGGACCTCCAAACAAGTACACAGGCTCCATCGCAATCCTCCTGAAAAAAGCGTGACGTCGCCACCGTACCGCTAGTCAGGATTGGTGCAAGCTGGAGACCAAGCCTACGCCCGAGATGGGGTAGTTTATCCGGCCCACCGCTTCAGTCTTCGATCCGTCAGATGAAGCCTAGGAGGCGGCGCTCATGAATGAGTCCCGAACGCTGTTCACATGTCCCGCACACTGATCTTCGGCAACTCCGGCGCCGGCAAGTCGACGCTAGCGAAACGCCTCTGCGCTCGCGATGGTGCCGCGCACCTGGATCTGGACACGTTGGCTTGGCAGGCCACGACGCCGCCGACGCGCAAGCCGCTGGTCGAGTCGGTGGTGAAGATTCGTGCCTTTGTTCGCGCGCACCATGCCTGGGTCATCGAAGGCTGCTACACCGACTTGCTTGAAGAGGTCATCGGTGAGGCC
>CBESZZ010000234.1:0-6300 GCA_965534055.1 uncultured bacterium
CCTTCACCGCGCGCACGACTAGAAGACCGTCGGGCGTCTGCCACGGACCGCGACGAATCGCGTCTTCCTCGCGCGCAGGAAGCATGGCGTAGACCCGCAGGTTCCAATCACCGCGCACGTGCAGCTTGCGCACGACGGCGAGAGTCGACTCCCCCATCCCCGCATCGTGCACGCACGTCAAGCCTGCCGCGGTCGCAGCGGCTTGCGCAGCGAGAAGCTGGGCTTCGACTTGGCTTTCGCTTGGCGCCGGCACATGCGCCCAGACCAACGACATCGCCGCATCGATGAACACACCGGTGTTCTCGCCATCCTTGCGCAGAATCTCGCCGCCGTCCGGCGATTCGGTGTCTGCGTTGACCTCCGCGATCTTCATGGCCGCCGCGTTGCCGAACGCGGCATGACCATCGATCCGGCTAACCCAAACGGGATGATCCGGCACTGCGGCGGAGAGCGCTTCGTGGGCAGGGAACACCTTGTCTTCCCAATCGTTCTGATCCCAACCGCGACCCAAAATCCAGTCTCCCTTCGGTGTGACCTTCGCTCGCGCGACGACCCTCGCGATCACTTCGTCAAGACTTCGGGTATCCACGAGATCGACGTTCACGAGGCTCGCGCCGAGACCCCCCAAGTGCGCATGGGCATCCTGCAGACCTGGGTACACGTGGCCACCCTCGATCCGGATCACCTCCGCGTCCGCATCGCCAACTTCGCCGCCTGCCATGAGGCGCCCGTCGCGAACGACGATTCGATTCGTCGCGGATCCTTCGATCCCCCCTCCCGGATGGACGGTGACGCCTTCAAGGACGAGGTTTTGCGCCAAACCCACGTCACCGCAACCAAAGACAGTGCAACTCAGAATGGCGAGCGACGAGCAAGCGTTGGCGAAGAACTGGTTCATCGCCGCATCATCTCCGCGCATCCGCGCTACGGGAAGGTTGGATCGCTCCGTGAGGACGCGCGCGAGAGCGCGAACGTCAAAGTGCCGTCGATCTCAGCCTCGCGCCCACCCGCCGGACGGCGGCGGGCACTGCACTGGTTCTCCGGACCAGAACAGCGTGCGGTGAGCCACGGCGCCAGCGGGAACCACGCCGCCGTCGAGTACCAAACACGCATCAAGCTTCGCTGAACCTTCCACGCGGCCGCCAGCAAGCACCACACTGGATGACACGTGGCTGTCTTTGGCGACGCTTGCTTGCGCAGACACAAAATTTGGTTCACCGCGCGCTTCCAACAATCGCAGATTGAGATCGAGCAGATCCCCGGGATACGAGACGTTCAAATCAGCCGTCACGATCTCCGTCGCCATGACCCGCGCGCCACCATCGATGTAGACCTGCACTGCATCGGTGAGCTCATACTCATCCCGCAACGCGGAGCGGGGCGTCCGCTTGACCGCATCAAAGAAGGTGTGATGAAACGCGTAGATGCCGCAACCCTTCAGGTTGCCCACCGGCACGGTCGGCTTCTCCACCACGCGCGACACCACGCCATGCCCGTCGACTTCGACGGTGAAGTTGCGCTTGAGTGCGTCGAGGTCCGGCTCGCGTTTGACCGCGAGCACGGCTTGGGCGTCACCGCCTTTCCGCAGGGGTGCGACCATCGATTCAAAGTTCTCGACTTCGAAATGGATGTCGCCAAGGAAGAGTACGAAGGGTCGATCGACGTGGGGCGCAAGTTGGGCGACCGCGTGTGCCAAGCCAAGGCGTTCGGTCTGCTCGACGAACTTCAGCCGCACGCCGAATGCGCTGCCATCACCCAAAGTCGCGCGTACCTGATCGCCAAGATGGCCAACCACCACCACGACTTCCTGAATGCCCACGCTGCGGAGCAGATCAAATTGGTGCGCCATCAAGGGGCGATCCAGAACCGGCAGCAACGGCTTCGGCCAGGACTTCGAGAAAACGCCCATGCGCGACCCGGCACCGGCGGCGAGGATCACGCCGCAGAGCGGCTCCACGGATGCATCACGAGCACCACCAGAATCAGAAGTCATCGCGCCACGCCAGTCGGAGTATTCACAGCGGCCAGGGCAATCGAAAACCGCCCCTGCGTCCAGAGTTCAATCGGGATCCGACGCGCTCTGGCCACCAGATGCGGGCCATCACCGCATCCTGGCTCATCTGGATCTCCGATCAGGGCTGGCGGTTCATGAACACGGAAACCCGGTCGCTGAGGATGCTGCTCAAGAGCACGTCCTTCTTGCCGTCACCCGTGACGTCCGCGAATCCGACAGAACTCACACCCATCACGCCGGGGAACCGGCTGACATCGGGGAACCCGCCACGACCGTCACCGCAATAGACGCGGAATTCATTGCCCACCAAAGCCGAGACCAGGATGTCGCACAGGCCATCGCCGTTGACGTCCTCGGCCAACAACCCCGTGGGGGTCTCACCGGCGGGAAGCGTGATTGGCGTGAAGACACCGCCAGACGAGCCGAAGAGCACGCTGACCGAAGCCTCGAAACCATTGCTAACCACCAAGTCAGACGCACCGTCCTGGTTGAAGTCCGCGCTGCGCAGATAGTTTGCGCCGGCACCAACAGGCAAGGAAATCAGCTCGCTGAAGCTGCCCGTCCCGTCCCCACCCAAGATGGAGACCACGCCGGCGAGGGTGCGGGACACCGCGATATCGGCGTTGCCGTCGACATCAAAGTCATCCACGAGCACGTCAAACGGCCCGCCGTCTATCGGCAGCTGGATCGCCTGCGCGGCAAACTCCCATGGCTGCCCTTCGGCGAGCACAACGTTGACGACGTTGCCGAAGTAGTCCGAGACCACAAAGTCGTTGCGGCCATCAGCGTTGACGTCGGAAATCGCGATTCCAAAGTCGCCATCACCCGGAGCAAAGAAGAGCGAAGGAGGGCTGGGCACCAACGAGAATTCGAAGTTGCCAACCGTCGACATGTTGCGAACCAACTTGACGCCATCCACCGAGGCGACGGCCAAGTCCGTCATACCATCCCCATCGATGTCACCAGCGACGACGTTGAAGATCGGGCTGTTGATGTCCCAGGTGCGCACCGGCTGCAGCGTCCGGGGAATCCCGACGACCGCGGAGTCTTCGCTGCGCAAGAGCCCCAAATCGTTGGAGCCTGCGCCACCCACGATGACGTCGGCGGAGCCGTCGCCGTCAAAGTCCGCGACCGCGAGAGTTGCGGGGCTTGGCACATTGGCTGCGAAGCTGCGTGAACCCGTCAGCCCGCCTTCGCGGCCCAGATAGAGGTTCAAGCGATCGCCCAAACCAGACAGCACGACCAGGTCGTTGCGACCATCCAAGTCGACGTCGGAGATGTGGGGTCGCAAAGGCAGACCGCTGGCATCGAGCTGGAATTCATCTTCGAGCCCACCGGTGGCGGTTCCGCGCAACACAGTCACGCTCGCATGCGTGAAGACGCACGCCACCAAGTCCAAAATGCCATCATCAGTCACGTCACCGATCTCGGTGACGGAAGGCGACCCGTCAATTGGGTAGTCCTCGAACAAGACCGGCGAGTTGGTGCCGCTGCGAATGACGCGGATGAACTGGCCGTCATACGACGACACGACCATGTCCGCGAATCCGTCATTCGTGAGGTCACCCACCGTGACGGTGCGCGGGGCTCCAGGCACGTCGAAGATGACCGGTGCTCGCGAAATGCCCCCACCGGGAAGACTTCCGAACACCAAGACCCGACTACCGAGTTGGTCGCACACCGCGAAGTCGGGGAGCCCGTCGCGGTTCACGTCACCAAGGTCGAGACCAACGGGCGAACCGCCACCAGGCAATACGAATGAAGGGCCTGGCACGAAAGTCCCGGCGTTGGTGCCGAGCCAGACCACCAACTCAGGAGCGACCACGCGAGAAACCACGACGTCCGTGATGTTGTCGCCATCGCAATCTTTGAGCACCAAGGCGATCGAGTTGCGACCGGTATCCAACGAAGACTCGACGGAGAACGAACCACGACCATCGTTGCGCAGAATTGCCACGTCGCCGGCATTGGTCCTCGCGACGGCCAGGTCCATGTCACCGTCCATGTCCAGGTCCGCAGTCTGCAACGCGATTGGCACACCCTGCAGAGCGACGCGCTGCGAAGCACCAAAACCGCCAGATCCATCGCCGAGCAAGATGGTCAGTTCACCATCCAAGCTGAGCGTCGCCAGGTCTGGTCGAAGGTCCCCGTTGAGATCAGCGACCACCGTGTCGGCGTGCTGATCCGTGCCTGTGCCGATCTCGGCTCGCGATTCGAACAACAAAGTCCGGTGCGGACCCGGTTGAGATTGGCCCCCTGAACCACTGTTGCGGTCCGCGCAAGCGGTGGCCGCGACCAGGAGAGCAAGAGGAACAGAGGCTTTGAGGGTCGAACGAAGGGTCATGGCAAGGGGCGCAATGAAACCGCGTCGCCTTTCGCGCAAGGACGGGCACAGGCCGCCGATGCAACTCGAAGAGGGTACGAGCCGGAGGCGACGCAGCGACTCGCTGCGAACCTCGGTCTAGACGAACACGGAATCGAACTGCGAAAGCCTACCTCTTGCGGCCGACCATGGTCGGCGATGCGCTCGAGCAGAGCGTCCCATGCGGGCGAAACTCCGCCGGTCGCCTGCGCCCAGACACCGGTGAGGACGACGGTTTCGACCACCCAGCGATCGAACCTGCCAGTCACCCAGATCGTTGATCTGCCGGGGCTCCGACTGACCGTGCGGGAGTTTTCGCCCGACACCGAAAACTGCGGATGAACGCGTACGTCTGGCGTGACTCGAGCGCCTCAGGCCTCGGGACGAAGGTAGGAACGCGCGCGTTCCACGTAGTGCTTTGCGCGCCAACGCAAACTCTCACGCTCTTCCTCAGTGGTCTGCCGCACGATCTTGCCCGGCAACCCCAGCACAACTGAACCGTCGGGAATCACGGCGTTCTCCCGCACCAGGGCACCGGCACCGATGATGCAGTACGACCCGATGCGCGCGCCGCCCAGCACTTTCGCCCCCATGCCCACCAGCGAATAGTCGCCGACCTCCACGCCGTGAAGAATCGCGGCATGCCCCACGGTCACGCCGCGACCGATAACCTGCGGCGCATCGAGATCTACATGCACCATCGCCTGGTCTTGGATGTTGGTGTCTTCGCCAATCGTGATCGAAGCGTCGTCACCACGGACCACCACGCCAAACCAAATCCCAACACCCCGCGCCATATGGACGTTGCCGACCACCACCGCGTTGTCTGCGACCATCGCTTCCCCATGACGATGCATGCGCCCCACCATGTCTGGCGTGACGTCAAAGGTGCGCGTCGCGGGATCGGGCATGTCCTGGTAGTCCGGCATGCCCGGCAAGCTACACCATGAAGTAGCCGCTGAGCACGTCCCCAAACACCATGACGAACGTCACCATCAGCGTGTTGTGCAGGACGTGCGCCAGGAACGGCGCCCAAAGCCCACCAGACCAAGAACGCGTGCGCAGCCAGCCGAAGAACAACCCCACCACACCCAACGGCAGCGCTTTGTCCCAGCCGTGGATAACGCCAAAGGGCACCGCCTGCGCGACCACGGCCGCTCCGAGACTGAGCGGACCGGTCAGGGCCCGCTGCAGAAAGCCGCGGAAGACGAACTCCTCGGCAAGCGGGCCCACGACGCAAATCGAAGCCAATACCAGCCAGAAAGCCGGACGGCCGACCGCTGGCTTCTCGAAGTAGATCAAGTGCGGCTGTGCTTCGACCTGCACGCCGAGCTGCGCCAGTGCCCACGCGTGCACAAACACAAACGCCAACCAGGCCAAGAAGAACCAAAAGTAGAACCGCGCCACCCGCGCCATCGTGCCCTGCAAGCGCAGCACCGGCAGCGGTGACCACCACAGCGCGTAGACAAACACTCCGGCGTAGCCGGCCCACATCAGCAGCGCGGAAACTTCGATCTTCTCCGGAGTCACGACGTCGCCGTCGACGCCCCACCCAAACTGCTGTGCAACTCCGATCGCAAAGAAGAGCGGCAGAGCGAACGCGATGAACACACCCGCGAGATCCATCCACGGCGCCATGTGCGCAGACGCTCGGCCGGACATCCGATCCGATGCTGGGGAATCGAACGGAAGCTGCGGCGTCGTGGCGATGCGCTACTCGCCCGCGATCGAGATCAGTCCCGAGGTCGGCGAGGACGCCGTCGCGTAGAGCTTCTTCGGAATGCGGCCCGCGAGGAACGCATCACGACCGGCCTCGGTCGCGGCCTTCATCGCGCGCGCCATCCGCACGGGGTCTTTGGCCAGGGCCACCCCGGAGTTCAGCAACACACCGTCCGCACCAAGCTCGAACGCAATGCTGACGTCC
>CBESZZ010000235.1:0-6297 GCA_965534055.1 uncultured bacterium
TGTCGCGAAGCTGCCCGATGGGGGCAAAAAGAGTCGACGCGGCTGAGAGATTTCATGCAGTTCCCAGCCGTCGCGGAGGCTTCCACGGCGGAGGGCCGCGGACCATAGCGCGGCCGGAAACGCGCCACAACATTGCCTTAGGGTCCGTCGTCCGCCTGGCGCGGTGCGGCGCTCAGCCTTAGGGCTGAGAGGGGCCAGACTGCGTCGACTCCGCCTCGGGAGATGGCAGCTGCGCGGGCTGGGCCAGTGGCGGCTTCGGGGGCGGCTCGACTGGCGAGCTTGCTGGCGAATCCGGTGCCTTGCTGGCGTCTGATGGGTTGGGCGAATTGCCCGGCGCATCGCCCTGCACCGGCGGTGCTGGTTCGCGTGGGGGACCACCGTCGCCGGCACCCGGGCGGGCGTCGTCGGCCCAGTCGCCCTGAGGCACGCGGTTTAGGGGCTTCGCGGCATCGTCTGCTCCGGTGCTCGGGGTGATTACCGAGGGCTCCACGTAGGTTTCGGTGCGGGTTCCGACGCGCGCCGAACGACGCTTGCGCGCCCGGAGCCACCACCAAAGCCCAGCCCCGACGGCAGCCACGGCCACCGTGATGAGGATCCCGCGCTCGAGAGTCTTCACCTTCTCGATGAAGTCGTTGATGTACGGGCCGAAGTGGTAGCCGCCGTAAACCAAGAGTGGCACGAGGAATGCGATACCTAGCCCGTCCAGCAGCAGGAACCGGTTCCACGGCATCTTCATGGCGCCCGCCGTGAAGAAGGCGACCATCCGGATGCCGGCCAGGAACCGGGCAATCAGAATCACCATGTCGCCGCGCTTGCGGAACCAGCGGTCGAACATCGCGAGCCGCGACTTGGTCACGAAGAATCGCAGCCATCGAATCCGCAGCAACCTCGGGCCAAACGCCCTGCCCGCCGCATAGGGGATGACGTCACCCAGCAGGATCGCTCCGCCGCAGGAGAGCATCATCAGCGGCACCGAGGGGCCGCCTTGTCCTTCCAGCTCGTAGCACACGTAGCCCGCGGCGATGAGCACGATCTCCTCGGGCAACGGCAAGCCCAAACCACACAACAGGAAGACGATGCCTACCCCTAGATAGGGGTACTCCATGAACGTCTGAACCAGGTTGTCGAACACGAGGCGGTGGGATCGGGGGACGGGCGATCCGCGAGGCCAAAGGGTCGCGGATGCGGGTCGGAGCAGACGGTGCTGCGGAAGCGGAGTGTAGTGGGGTGTAGTGCTTGCGCCACGGCGCGAACCAGCACGAAGCTACCTGTTCATCCAGGGCCAGAGTGGTTCGAGTCGAGGGTCGGCGCGGTCGACGTCGGTCCATCCGGTGGGGCCCACGGCGGCGTCGCGCTCCTTGGGTCGTCGACTTTCCGGCTTGCTGGACTGGAGCGAGCCCGGCTCAGGATCGGGTTGTGGAGGCTTCTTAGTGGTCGACGCCAAGGCCAAAGCGTCACGCGCGGCGGTTAGCGCGCGTCCCCAGCCGCGCTGGCCGTCCGCCGTCATCCGGGGCACGAAGTCCAGGCCGCGCTGCGCCAGGCGCCGGGCCCCGGGAACGTCGCCGCTGCGCAGGCGGTCGGCCATGAGAGCCGGAGTCAGGGCCACGCGGACCGCGGCGGCGCGGTCCGCGCCGAAGGAATCTCCCGCAGCAGCGACCCGAGCGTGCAGTTCGTCGGCCCAAACCAGCGGGTTGCGCCCTTCGTCGCGGAGCCGTGCCGCCAGCTCGGGATCGCGCTCTTCGGTTTGCTCGAGCAAGAATGCGGCCCCGCTCAGCAGTTCGCCCTCGTGATCTGGGCAATCCAATGCAGCATCCTGCAGCCAGGCCACCGCGGCGAAGAGGCGCACGCGCGCGTCGTTCTGGGCGAGATCTCGATCGCGCTGTTGGTTCGTGGTCGCGGTCTGGCCCTGCTCGCTCGTCCGATTGTTGTCCTGCTCGCCGGCAACCACCCGCGCGCTCGGCGCCAAAGCGAGCTCCATGGCGTAGAGCAAGTGCCCGTCCGCCCAGCAGGGCATCAGCGCCAGGAGGTTGCGGGCCTTGCCCGCCGCTTCGTGCACGTGCCCGGCGCGGCGCGCATTCTCAAGCGTTGACCAGGCGAGGGGCACGGCGACTGGGCGAGCAATGGCGCGCAGTGCTTCCTGTAGCGGAGCGCCGTTGCCGGGACGGCGAGTGGAAAGCGACATCCAAGTCGCGGCCATGGCGAGAACTGCAGCGGCGAGAAGCCAGAAGACTCCCGCTCCATGATTGCGGCTTGCACTCATTGCAGCGCGGACTCCCCAGCGTTCGCTCGACGGAAGCCTGCACCGCGTCCACCCCGGTCGAGTAATTCAGCGATTCCGAAACCAAGTGCGCCCAAGCCCAGCGGAATCACCCCTCGCCAGAGCAACGGTTCGGTGCCGATGAAGCGTCCGCGTGCAAGCGCGTCCCCAGCCGCACCAACCGGCGCCAGCCCACTGAGTGCGAACAGCACCACCGCCACGGCGCCGACGGTCATGCTCGCAGCGAGCGACAGTTTGCGACTCGCCGCAGCCAACAGTCCGAGTGCTGCCCAGGCCGGCAACAGCCACACACCGGCGAAGATCAGTGCGTTCCACATCAACCCGAAGTCACGGGCGCCGACACCCTCGATGGCGTTCGGCGGAAACAACACGGGCGAAGACTGCGCGTCGGTCTGCGACTTCGCCGTAGCCCAAACCAACGACACCGAATCGATGGAAGTGGGGCGTGCGAACGGCAAGACTCGTGGTGGGTCCCCGGGCGCGACGGTGATCGCGGTGCCGCGCTCGCGTCCATCGACCTGCACCGCGACGCTCGGCGGTGTGCGCTCGAAGTCCGGCAGAACCCACGGTGCGATGCGCAAGGCGGACAGGCGGATATCCGACGTGTTGTGAAATCGGACGGTTGGATTGCGTGCGTCCAGCAGCACGACGGGTCTGTCCCCAACGCGCGGTTCTGCTGGTTGCATGATCGACGTGGCTTCGAGCGCGATGTGTCGGTGAGTGCGCAACGGCGAGCCGTCGGTGTCGAGCGGGGGCAACAAGGTGAACCACAAACCGCACACCGCGGCGAGCACGACCGCCAACCATGAGATTGCGGCGAGCGTTGCGGAGACGGTTCCCAATGCGAACCCTGGATGCAGGCGACGCACGATGGCTGACCCTGGGCGGTCGCGGCCAAACAGTGGCCACGCCGCGACGGCCATCGCCACCGCGGCGAGCGCCGCACACACCATGGGGACGTGCAGCCAGGGCACCAGCGCGACCGCTGCGAGGGGGTCTGCGGCGAGGCTTTCAACGGGCAGTGCTTCCTGAGCGGAGCTTGCGCCGGTTGCCTCAGGGCGAAGCGGTTCGCGCAGAGCGCGAGGCTGCGTGCGCGACGCGGCGAACCATGAGATCGCGAATCCACCCATGGCTGCGAACAAGACCGGCAACGCGCTGCGGCGCACCGTGAGCATCTTGATGGCCAAGCTCACGGTTGCGCGTCGCTGTGGCCCGCCGAATTCTCCTGGTGGAGATCACGGCGGTGGTCTTCGCGCGGAACGTCGTTGGCGGATTGTTCATCGAGGCTCCGGAACAACGCGAACAGGTGTTGGTGTGCCGGTGCCTGCTCGACCACCGTGCCGCCTGCCGCTTGGATGGCGGCTTCGATCTTCTTTTCGGTGGCGGCATCCAACGCGGTGCCGTTTGGACCTTGGACCTTGAACCGCGTGGTGCCGGTTCCGAGCAGCTCGTCGATCGTGCCGGTGCGGACGATGCGGCCTCGGTGCAACACGACGATACGCGTGCAGCACTGCTCGACTTCTTGCATGAGGTGTGAAGCCATCAAGATCGCCCGTGGCTTGCCGTTCGGAGCCGCCGTCGCGACAAATTCGCGGAGCAGTTCGCTGACCACTTCGGAGCCCACCGGATCGAGCCCCGATGTGGGTTCGTCGAGCAGCAGGAGCTCCGGCGACGACAGAAGTGCCGCGGCCAACGCGATGCGGCGCTTCATGCCGGTGCTGTAGGTGTGCACCGGACGCTTTGATGCGTCGGTGAGCGCCAGGCGTTCCAAGAGCTGGCCCGCGGATCGGGTCGCCTCGGCGCGCCGCATGCCAAGGATTGCACCAACGTGACGCAGGAGTGCGCGGCCGGAGAGCCATTGCAGCGGCAGTTCGCCCTCGGTCTGGAAGCCCACACGCGGCGCGAGCTCAGGGTTGCTCGGCGACAGCCCGAGCACGCGCGCTGCGCCCGCCTGCGGTGCGTTCAACCCCGCGAGAACTCCAAACAGCGTGCTCTTGCCGGCGCCGTTGGGACCGAGCACGCCGACGACTTCGCCGGGCCGAAGCACCAGGTCGATGCCGCGCAGCGCGTCCACGCGTTTGGCGACCTGCCAGCGCCCACCGAGCACGGCGGCACCGGTCGAGAACGACACGGCGACATCGTGGGCGGTGACGAGCGGTTCCATGGGCCGCGAGCATGCCGGGTTCGTCGCCATCGGGCGAGCCATGGGAGCAGATCCGGCCGTGTGCTACCGTGCGCTGGTCGGCGTGCCGCATGGTCGCCAGATGGCCGCACCCGGGATTGCCGCGTGTGGTCGTCCCCCGCCTACCCGATCTCTCGTCCTACCAGACACGCACCAGTGCACCACGGCTCCCTCGTTCTCTCCGACGGCAAGCGCGTGCCCGTGACCGACGGCATGACCATCGGCCGCGCACCGCAGTGCACGATCACGATCACCGACACCAAGGCATCGCGTCGTCACGCGGCCCTTGCCGCTGTGGACGGCGTGGTCGAACTGGAGGATCTGCAGAGCAGCAACGGCACCGTCCTGAACGGCAAGCCGGTGACCAAGCGCATGCTTCGGCCAGGAGACGTCATCGCCATTGGCACGACCGAGCTGCGGTTTGAAGCGGCGCCCGAGGTCGTGGAGTTCGCTGACGAAGACGATGGTGTCGATTTGTTCGGCGGTGGGGAGCCCGAGCCCACGCGCGCGTCACCCAAGCCTCCGAAGAAGCCCACGCCGCCCGTTGCACAACCGCGGCGAACACCGCCCGTCGAAGCCAGCGATGACGTGGACCTGTTGGAGTTTGAAGACGACGAGGTCGTCGAGGCCACGCCTGCCGCGCGACCCGAGCCCGCGGCACCGCAGCCCGTCCAGGCGCGCAAAGATCGTTCGGCGCCTCGTGGGGGCTTCGACGATGTGGAGATCGCGCAACGTGCACCGTCACGACCCGCGGGCAAGTCGGCGAGCAAGGCCGCCGATCCGGCAGACGACGGCATGCAGATCGACACCAACAAGCGGGTGCTGCAGTTCTCCAAGCATGCAACCGAGCGAAAGGGTGGTCTGTTGAGCGATGACCTCACTCAGGCGAGCGGAACGCAGAAGTTTCTGCAGGTGCTCATCGCGGTCGCGGTCGCCGGTGGACTGGCTTATCTCGGCTGGATGCTGGCGAGCGGCTGACGTTGGCCGGGAAAGCTGCGTCCTCACGCTTCGGCGGGTTGGTCTATGCCGTGCGCGCGAGCAGAGTGAACAGACGGCCTTCGGTGTGTGAGAGTCGCCAACCGGCGTGTTCGAACAGTCGCCCGTCGGTGAAGTCCTTCGCGGCGGCCGCGTGAATTGCCGTGGCGTCGACTTGGCCTTTGGTTGTCCACGCGGCAACAGACTCGGCTTCGACGGGGTCACTCGTCGCGGCTGCGTAGGATGCCGCGACAGCGGCAACTACGGCTTTGTCGACTCCGACCCCGAACGGGTCTTGCCGAGTTGGTTTTGCGCGCGCGGGGTCTTGATGTTTGCCTGGGCGATCTGCAAGTGCAGACGTGGGCAAGACTGAGACGGTTGCGATCACTTGCAGGAGGGATCGTCGTGAAATGGTGGTGGTCACTGCGCTACTCCCCGAGTTCTTTCTTGAGGTGGTCCGACAAACGCAACGTCAGTGCGAGGATCGTCAGTGTCGGATTGGCGATGCCGCTCGTTGGAAAGACCGACGAGCCGGCGACGAACAGGTTGGTGGTGTCGTGAATCCTGAGGTCAGGATCGACGACACCTTGCTTGGGATCGGCGTGCATCCGCGTCGTCCCCATGTGATGCCGAGACGGGGACATCGAAGCCACGAGTTCGTCGCGCCGGATCGGGCAAGCCGTGCGGCCGCTTCCCGACCTGCCGAGTTCGCGAGCGAACGCGTCTATGGAGCGTTCGAAGTGATCGACATCGGCTTTGCTGTACTCCCAGCGAAGGTAAGACCGTGGCATCCCGAGGGCATCGGTAGTCTTCGCGAGGGAGACCCGGCTATCGGGGTTGGGCAGGTTCTCCGTCATGAAGT
>CBESZZ010000236.1:0-6268 GCA_965534055.1 uncultured bacterium
AAGTTTCCTGCGCCGACTTCGAACCACCACCTTGCGCTGGAGCCACGGACCCGAAGATCAATGCGATGCCCAAAACTGCAAGAGCTGGGCAACCGACGTTTCGTCTCGAACGCATGGGGTTCGGGGGGGCTAGTTGGTGCGGTCCTTACCGTGCCTCGCCAATCCACCAAGCCCAATGATCGACAACACCGCGCCACCGATGATCATCCACACCGTCTGGTCGGAGAAGTTGCCGGTGAAGAACTCCTTAAACTGATCCACGAACCCATCCGTGCGATTGAAGCCGTAGATCAGCAGGGCAACACCGCCCACGAGCAAGAGAAGGAAGAGGACTTTATTCATGGCGGTGTGGAGGCAGAGTCAATCGGGTGAGGCATCTCAGCCCTAGGAAGCACGATACGAACTGTGGTGCCCACTCCGGGCATTGATTCCACGTCCAGCCGACCACCGTATGCCTCAGCGATCGAACTAGCGAGATGAAGCCCAAGACCCGTCCCGTCGGACTTGGTCGTGAAGTAGGCGTCCCGCGAACGGCCAACGAGCTCCGGGGACATCCCTGAACCATTGTCGACAACGACAATGGCGGCCGTGCCGGGTTCCGGCAGAGTGATCCCCAGACGGATTGCTCCATCCGTCGAGATCGCCTCGAACGCATTGACTACCAGATTGAGGACTCCGCGGATGACCTCGGCCCGAGTCGCGCGAACCGCGACCGGTTCGGATCCACACTCGATCGTGAATTCAATGTTTCGGGTCCGCGCCAACGTCGCAACGCGGTGCTTCATGTCCATCAGCAGCCCCTCGAGGAGGAACGTCTCCTTCGAGTCTGCATGCATCGTGGCGTCGCGAACCAGAATACCTTCGACTAGGCAGCCCATCTGATTGACCTCATTGCGGATCGCGTGGATTGCCTGACGACGTCGCTCGACAAACTCGCCGGAGTCAGTGTCTTCAAGAGAATCCAATAGTGCCGCTGTCACCGCGATCGCCTGCAGTGGTGACCGCAAGTCGTGAACCACGGCAGACAAGAAGAAACAGTCATTACGGTATTGCTCACCGGCCGTCAAAGCCAAGCGCATGGCCTCCTGACTGCGGGCCTCCCGCACCAAGACGGTCCAACCGACACAGTCTTCTTCCTCGATCTCGAAGAACTGCAGCTGCAGTTCACGATCCTGCCCTGGCGGTGTGAACTCGAACTCGGCACCAGCTTTCTCGATGGCGCCAGCAACGTGTCGCGCCTCGCCTCGCACAAACGCGGGCATACGTCGCGTCCACTCCGACCAGTGTTGTTTCAGTTCCTCGAGATTCGCAACACCGAGCAACGCGTACGCTTGCTCCGTTGCGAAGTCAGGATCGTTGTTGCGATCGAGAACGACGATTCCTGTTTGGAAAACGTCACCCAGACTCTTGATCCATTGCTTCAAAGGTTCGTCCGAGTGATTCGTCTGGGTTGCTCTGGCGCGGCTGCTGCGGTCTCGCTCAACGCACCTGCGGACGGGTCGCAGGGGTTAGACGTTGGTAGTCGCGAAGTCGGTTGTAGAGCGTTCGAAGACTGATCCCGAGTTTCTTCGCCGCATACGTCTTGTCTCCCACGCACTCGGCGAGAGTCGCTTCGATCAGCTTTCGTTCGACCGATGCAATGCTCGACCCCACGTCCACGATCACGACCTGATTCTCTTCTGCGCCACCACGAACAAGCAGACTTAGGTGTTTTGGCTCCAGCGTCGTTCGAGCCCGACCAGCCGCCGTTTCTACGACGTGCTTCAACTGCCGCACGTTTCCTGGCCAGGGGTAGGCTTCGAGGTACAGATCAGTCGCCGTTCCAAACTGAATCGACGCCCCTCGCATTTCATTGCACTCCTTCAGGAAGTAATCCGCGAGCAAGCTGACGTCCCCCTCGCGATCTCGAAGCGGTGGAACCAAGACTTCCCGCATATCGAGCAGGCTCACGAGTTCTGAATCGAGATCGCCAGCATCTAAGAGTTCAGCGATTGACTTGCTGCAACTAGCGATCACGCGCACATCGGAATGCTCCTTCAACGCCATCCGCAAGTCTTCCTGGAGCTCGGAATTTAGGCCGTCTAGCTGGGCCAGAAACAGTGTTCCGCCCACCGCGCGAGCCAGCTGCCCATGCAACATCTTCGTTCCTCCGCCGGTCGGAATGGGCCCCCCGAAGATCACAGACCGGCCCGCCTCCACGGGAAGCCCGGTGCATTCGATCGTCACCAACGCACGGTCGGCACGCGAACTCTGCTGATGCACCTTGCGAACGATTGCATGACGACCGGAACCACTTTCACCCGTCAAGGAAATGTTCAGTGACTCATCGGTCGTCTCGATCGCAGCGCACATTTCTCGGTGCCGCGCAGATTTGCCGACCAACTCGACCTCCGTCACGTGGTCGCCTGAGTACTCCAAATGTCGACGAGCCCGAATCGCGTCGAGCAGCTTGCCCAACTCATCGAAGTCGAGCGGCTTCTTCAGGAACGGCAGCGAATCCATCTTCAAGGCGCTCAGTGTGTCGCGCATCGCTTCATCTCCGCTCATCAACACAACGTCAATCTGCCGGCCACTCGGAATCTCTCGCAGAAGCTCCAACCCGTTGCCGCCGGGCAACACCATGTCGAGCATCACGATGTCCAGCGGCCAGCGGTTGATCTCCGCCAATGCCTCACCGTAGGTGCGCGCGCAGATCGTGGAGAAACCACGTCGCTCCAGCACTTCGGAAAGTGCGACGAGGGTGACCTCATGGTCTTCAACAATGAGAGCTCTAACCATGGTTGGACTCGCAGTTCGGTTCCCCAAGACGAACAAGGCGCGCAATGTAGAACTGCAGGCTCGCCGGACGCGCGCTCCTGAATCCTCTGATCAAAGCGACACGGCAGTATAGGAGGAGCCGCGAGACCGTGGTTAGAAGAACACGCGGACGCAGACAAATGTTGGCGTTGCACGCCGCTGGCAGCCGGTTCCGGGGCGGAGCCGGCTTTTCCTGAAGTCTCACCCGATGACGAAGCGAGGACGCCTCCCGACAACAATCGACGTCGCACGAAGCGGGGCCTACTTCGCCAATGCGCACCGCGTCGCTAGTTGGCGTGTCATGTCAGCCAGGTTTTGAGCCATCGCTCGCGCCATATCTTGGGGCGCATCCGAAGCGGCATTCGTGACAACGACGATGTCCATCGGCCGCGCCGAACGAGTAACCGAGTCCGCGGTCGACGCGGCCTCCTGGTCGGGCCGCAACCGTACGTGCAACCTGGCGGCGGGCCGCGGCTCGACCACGTTGTCGAAGGCCACGACCTCGCACACCCACGGACCTGCAGAGAGACTAGTGAACCTGTCGGCAGGAACCGGAAACACCGACTCCAGCGTCGCACGCACCAGCACAGCGGGCTCGACGGACCACTGATGCAATGCGTCGTACGCCACTTCCACATCCGACACCCGCCACAACATCTCGCGCCGCAAACCCGGACCGCCGAGCACCTTCACGCTGATCGCTTCCGCGGGCGGGTCGAAGTCATGAAGCAGCTCGCGCGCACGTGGCCCTGGATCGAACACCCGCACATCGATCGGCGGATTGGATGACAGGCACCCCATCATCAGAGGTGTCACCGCCGCGGCGACGATGAGAGCACAACGAGAGGAAATAGAGCCCATCATCGCTTCTTCCGTACCGGTGTGGCGGTGCGGCCATAGAGAATGGAGCTCGGATCGCGCTCCAAGGTTTCGGCAAACCGGCGCACGGCCTGCAACGTGTCGTGCAGCGTGTCCACTTCATCGCCAGCGCGCTGGGCCAAACCGCGAATGTCGCCGGTCATCGAGGACACCGAAGTGCCCATGGTGCGGATTCGGGAGAACGTCTCGGCAACTTCGCTCTTGCCAAGCTCCTCGATCAACAGCGCCATCATCTCGTCGAACCCAGCCAACCCGCGCTGCAGCTCCCCATCTCTGCGCCGCAAGTCTTCGCCGAGCCCACGAAACTCTTTGGCCGTAGTCTGGATCTCGTTCAACGCAGCAACCGCGCGAGTCATCACCGGCAGGTCTTCCATCGTCGTCAAGCGACGGCGCGCGGTACGAATCAAAGGCTGCAACTCGGCAAACGTCGCGCCTGCAGCTTGCAGCGTCGCGCGCGCGTCGCCCGAGAGTCCGGCGACGTCGAGCGCTTCGACCCGAGCGTCGACTTTGTCCAGCACTCGATCGACTTTGTCCAAGATCTTAGGTGCCGTCTGGATCGCTTGGCCCAGCGCGTCCCCCAGAGCCTTCCATGTTGAGGAGATCGTCTCGACCATCGGTGTCTTCGGCTCAAACGGCAACGGTTCGCTCTTGTAGACCGCTGGATCAAAGAAGTCGCTTTGCAGGTACGCGATCCCGGTGATGGGATTGCGAACGATCTGCACGCGCAGACTGTCCATCTGCTCGCTGACAGTCGCCCCTTCGCCCAGAGGGGCATCGGTTTCCGGATTGCGCAAACCGAGGTCTTCGAGAGCATCGCCGTAAATGTGCGAAGCCACCTCGACGTGCTTTTGGTTGGACGCCGCGCGAATGCGGACCACGGCGCCGATGCGCACTCCGCGGAACTTCACCGGCGAGCCTTCCTCCAACCCCTCGACGGGTTCGTCGAAGTAGGTGTAGTAGGTCACGAACTCACGCTGCAAACGGTTCACACCCAACCAAACGAGTGCACCGATCGCCAACGCCAATCCGCCGACGATCAACAAGCCAAGCTTCCAGTAGTTTTCTTGTCGAGTCATGTGTCGTCCTCTGCGTTTTGCCGTGGACTCATGTTGGTCGCAGTATCATCGAAGTCGGCCGCGCCAGCGTTCGGATCTCGGCAGAAGAAAGCCCGCACGAGCGGAATGTTACTTTCGTCCCGCAACCGTTTGGGATCGCCGCGCGCGACGATGCCTTTCGAAGTCTTGTCGAGCAGAATGCAATCATCCGCGATGCGGAAGATGCTCTCCAACTCGTGGGTCACGATGACCACGGTGGAACCCATGTCGCGACTGAGCGACAAGATCAAGTCATCGAGCTCCGCCGAACTCACGGGATCCAAGCCCGCGGACGGCTCATCGAAGAACAACAGCGGCGGATCAAGCGCGAGCGCGCGTGCGATCGATGCGCGCTTGCGCATGCCGCCGGAGATCTCCGACGGCATGTGATTCTCAAAGCCCCCAAGCCCCACCAGTCGCAACCGCGCCTTCGCGATCTCGAACGCCACTTCCTCCACGTAGTCGGAGTGGCTTCGCAGCGGAACCAGCACGTTCTCAACCAGCGTCATCGAGCTAAACAACGCGCCCTGCTGGAACGTCACACCAAACCGCCGCGCATCCCCCGATTCGAGATCCGGAGCTCCAGTGCCCGCGATGTCGATTGATCCCGCCATCGGGTCATGCAGGCCAATGATGCTGCGCATGAGCGTGGACTTCCCACAACCGCTGCCACCCAAGATGCAGAACACATCGCCCTTCTGCACCTCGAAATCCAGATCCTCAAGGAGCGGAACGTCGTTGTAGCCAATCGCCAGCCCCTCGATCGCGATGAGCGGCTTGCTCCGAGACGCCAAGTCGTGCGAGTAGAACGGGCTCACCAACCCACCATGCTGAAGACGAACGTAAAGATTGCATCCAACACCACCAGGGCGAAGAGGATCGAGACCACCGCCGAAGTTGTTGCTGAACCAACTCCCGTCGCACCACCGCTCGTCGCCAGTCCACGCTGACACGAAATCCACGCGATAACAATCGCGAAGAACGCGGACTTCAACAAACCGCTCGCCACATCCGTCCACACCACGGCTCTAGATAGCTCGCTAAGAAACACCGTCGAGGTCAGGTCGAGCGACCAAACGCCCACCACCCAACCGCCGAAGATGCCGATCACGTCTGCAAACAACGTCATGAACGGCACGACCACGAACAGCGCGATGATCCGGGGCAAGACCAGGTACCGCTGCGGATCAAAGCCCATGACTCGCAGCGCATCGATCTCTTCACTCACCTTCATGGTGCCCAGCTCCGCGGCAAACGCAGCGCCTGAGCGTCCCGCGACCAGGATCGCCGTCATGAGCGGTCCGAGTTCGCGCACGATCGACAACCCCACGAGATCGACCACGAAGATGTTCGCACCGAAGCGTTCGAGCTGCGGCGCAGCCTGCAACGCCATGATCGCGCCGACCAGGAAGTTGACGATCAACACGATCGGCATGCCGTTCGCGCCCGCCCGCTCCATCAGGATGGGCACGTCACGCCAGTTCACGGAGCGTGGCGCT
>CBESZZ010000237.1:0-6264 GCA_965534055.1 uncultured bacterium
CGAGCTCTATGACCGAACGCCATGGTTCAAGCGCCGGTTGATGAAGTTGAACGCCAGTGTGGGGGGCGCGCCGGTGAATCTCCCGTAGTTGGCGCTGCCCATGGACCTCGAGGATCTCGCGGGTGTCCTCGAAGATCTGTGTGTGAGCGCGTGCGATGCTGAGCTGGGGAGTTAGCGCTACCAAGTCCGGGGTCATGTGTGGCGCGTGCGCCTGTACACTCCGTGTTTGAGTTTCCCTGCAGATACTTGCAGCCGGTGCTTTGCGCATTTGCGCAGGCTGAATCAGCGATGACCATTTGACTTGCGATCGAGTGCTTCTTGCCCTGGCACCGTACGTTTGTTGGAGATCAGCAATGCCCGCGTGAAGCCAGACAGTTTCAACAATATTTGCAGGATGATCGTGAAGTTACCGGGTCGCAATGGGCGCCTAATGAAGCCGCCCTCTCACCAAAAAACGTAAACCACACGCCTGGCTGCACAATGATCGCACGCACTCTTTACCTCGCCCTACTTGCCAAGACGGGGATTATCATTCTCGCCTTTTCCGACGCTGGGACGGCTCAGAATCCCGGTTTCAACATTGTGCCTGAGTTGGGTCTGTACCAGCCGTCGCCAGGCGCCGGCCTGAGTCTCGACTTCGATCAGGATGGCACGGACGAACTACTCGTCCAGACAGGTAACGATCGAGATCTTTGGAGCTTGAGTCCGGACTTGCGCTGGTCTTCGCGCCGTTTGCTCACCACGGCTGAGTCGCGTGATGTAGTCATTCAAGCGACACCGGACTCGTTCCCGGACCTGGTCGTTGTGGATCGTGACCTTGCCGGCGGGCTCATCCGGGTCTTCATCAACCAAGGTGGGCAAGGACTCGTTGAGACTGCAGTCCTCAGCTTCCCGCTTGTCGGCAATGACTCGGGAAGAGTGCAAGCAGGGGATCTCACCGGGGATGGGCTTGAAGATATCGTGCTGACGACGGTGGAGCGCAGGGCTGTCGCGACTGTTCGGGTGTTCCCGAGTTTGGGCAACGGGCAGTTTGCGGCCCCACTATCGCCGGGCAGTCTTGGCATCGGGTCGGTCATCAACAGTTGGATTGGCCGATTCGACGCGGATGCGGATCTGGACATGCTCGTCTACCGAGCTATGTCGCTGGAGCTCTTTTTGAATGATGGAGCCGGTGGACTGGCTTCGGTGGGTGACCCGACGGGGGGGATGACTCGCCTCTCTGCGTCGTCCGCAGCGCTCGATGTGGATCGTGACGGGATCTTGGATTTCGTAGCGATCCAAAGTGGGGGCGTTGGTTCGCAAAGTTATAGCGTGCTAGTGAATGATGGGTCTGGAGGGCTGATGCCTCATGTTGAAACTCAGTATCGTCTCCCCGGCTCGGCGATTCGCGTGGCAGATGTTGACGGGGACGGAGATTCGGATCTCTTGGCCTTGGGCGACGGGAGCACTTTCGTTTTCGTGGAGAATGATGGGGCGGGATCGCTGATTGTTCGAGACGGCAAGCCGTCGGATGTACCCTTGGACTTAACCTCTGTGGGAATCGGCGATCTCGATGGCGACGGCGACGACGACATCGCTGCAAAGCGGACGCTGCTTAGCGCGGAGGATGGGCGCTACTTCGCGATTGATGTTCCTGATCCAAGGCGGGGTAGGTCCGTATCTGTCGACCTTAATGACGACGGTGCTCTTGAGGCAGTAGGTGGCGGCGGCATTTGGTCGCAAACGCCGGGGGGAGGATTGGAGCTGTTGCTTCGCGGCGACCTGAATAGCCTCGCCTTGGCCTACGATCTGAATGGTGATGGCATGCTGGATCTGATCTCTCGAGAACAGGCGTATGTGGTTTACACGCAGGTCGCGCCTGGTTCGTTCGTGCGTAGTTTCCTTCCGATCGCCCAGGCCAGCGGCGATCGACCGCTCGCGGTCGCGGATTTCGATGGTGATGGAGACGGCGATGTCCTGGTCGCCGCTGTCTTTTTCGCTGTTGAGTTGGTCCTTTGGCGCAATCCAGGCGTCGCGGGTCAGCCATACACCCGCGAACTGATCTCTCATGAGGTGCGCACCGGGAATGTGGAGGTCGCGGATTTTGATGGCGACGGCGACTTGGATTTTGTCAGTGCGTTCGCAAACGTGGAGGATCAACTCTTCAGGAACGACGGAAGTGGCAATTTCTCAGCTGAGCCAATCGGATTTTCGAATGCGAACCCGGATCCTCTGGGGATCACGGCAGGAGACCTCGACGCAGATGGCGACATCGATCTTGTGCAGCGAGGTCCAACTTCGATTCGCATCAACCTAAACCGGGGCAATGGGACCTTCTTTCCTGGACCCGTCTTGACGACTTCTTCGGATGTCGTCCCGTCCATTGGTGACCTGAATGGTGATGGGTTTCCAGAGCTTGTGTTTCAGGCATACCCGGGATGGGATCTTGAGATCCTTGAGAACCGCGCAGGGAGCAGCTTTGTGTCTCGAACCTATCCTCAGGTTTCGGACATTCATGCCCACTCATTTCAGTCCCACCTGGTGGACTTCGATGGCGACGGCGATGTCGACATTCCGCGCTTGATCAACACCAGGCACCATTTGGAATCGGGTTTGCCGCCTGCGATCGGTCAAACCTACCGATTGACCGTCTCGACCCAGAGTGCTCAGCCCCTTCTGACAGCGATCATTCTGGGCGTCGATCCATTGGGTCAACCGACTCGGTTGGGAGCTCTTCAACCGGTCTGGCTGAACCCGATATCTGTGCTGGGCGCGTCACCGTCGTACGTGTTGAACGCGGCGAGTAATCGGCGCACCTGGGATGTTCCGATTCCCAACAACCCGGAGCTGATTGGTGTGGAGCTCATTGCTCAGTCGGTTCGGTTGGAAGGTGGTGCCTTGCGGATTGGTGCCCGCGTATCCGAGACGATCATCCGCTAGTCGCGTCCCGCACAGTGCCGGGACCCCGTCGAACTAGGCCTCATCACGTAAGATCCTCCGGGCTGTCTTTGGACAGCTCGGGCAACGGCCGGCTCGTGGTCGTTTGGATTATTGCGTGGCGGTATGCTTGACCTCATGCAGACGGTACATGCTCTCTTCATTTGCGTGCTAGGACTTACAGCGTGCCAGAACGGTGAACACACGGTGCAGGAGCAAGTCGCGCAACGACACGGTGCACTTCGCCCCACGTCGCTCGAGCCGTGGAAGGGAACCCGCGTGGGAGAGGAGGCGTCGTTTGACTACCTGCTCCACCGGACGGCGATCCAGTGGGACAAATCTGTTGAGTTGGAACTTCGACCTTCGCTCACTGAGCAGGCCGGAGAGACATGGGTTGGTGTTGCAGCAGATGGATCTGAAACGAGGCAAGTCGGTTCCTCGGTCGCAATTGACGCAGATGGCTACTTCCTCACTGCTGGCCACTGTGTGGAGTCTGGCCAGTGTCTCTTGCTGTGCGATCGGGGAGATCTCCCACCCATTGAGATCCTTGGCACGGTTATCTGGAACGGACTTGTCTCGGCGAAGCCGGTGGCGCCCGATGAATCTCGCGATTGCGATCTAGCTGTCGTCTATGCGCCGAGCGGTCGTGAGATGTCGCTACGCTGCATGCCGTGGTCATCAGGCACTAGTCCACGGAAGGGCACGCACGTGCTCGTTGGGGGCGCTGGTGCAACCACGGTCCGACTGGCCGGAGGAAGGGTCACTGAGTCTGCTTCTTGCGTATTCGTGACGGAAGAGAAGGCCACCGATGCTTCGGTGGTTTCTACGCAGCTGCAGATGCAGGTGATTCGTTGTGACGCTCCACTGGTGCCGGGGGATTCCGGAGGACCAGCCATGCTGCAAGACGGGACTCTGGTCGGCATCGCAGTCGCTACCTCAGCAGACGGACCTCCTGTTTCCACGCTCCTTCGACCTGATCTTGGCTGGTTGGGCGACCTGATCGATCGACACCGTGAATCTTTGAGGGGAATTGATGTTCCGAGATCCGAGGCTCGACCTTCCGCCCTTGGTTGGATGCGCCTCCAGCAACAGCGTGCGGAGCTTGAAGCGGCGGTACGGGACTGAACTTGAATCCCCAGGTTTCGTGGCACGGGACGATCCGGGATCGCTGACGCAGGCTGGGAAGCGGGCAAACCTGGCATGCAGCACAATTGTCGTCCATCTCGCTGCTGTGATGGGTGGGTTAGGTTTCTCCCGTGGACGCGAGCCCCCACCGTGGACGAGGTGCGTGCGGACCTCGCCCGCCTCCACAAGGCATGCGATGATATTCCTACCAGTCTTTGCATTGTTGGTTGGCCTGACACGCTCCCCATGGCGGTCATTGATCACGGTCAGAGGATCGACGCGGATCTCGTTTCCGATCTTCCCTACGGGCAAACCGATGAAGATCCCTTCGTCGAATTGGCTGTGGGGCGGATTGTTGCCGAGGACTGTGCGTCTGCCACGTTGATCGCGTGCCGTGGATTGGCCTACGAGTTGTTTCCGAATCGATCTTGGGCGCACCGGTTCGCGACTGCGGAATGGGAAGAGGTGTCTAAGGGGTCGTTCCTGCTGGCGGGTTTGGAGCACGTGGGCCATCACCCCGGCGAACAGGTCCTTGGCGAGGGTTCGCCGTTGACCGAGGTTGGTCTGTTCGTTCATGCATCCCATGCGTCGTGGACGACGATGGGGAAGACCTACAACTGGAACTCAAAGGCGCTGCTTGCACCTTGCTTGGTGAGTTCCGCAGGGTGCAGTACCGCCTCGCTCGATCAAGACGGGGGCCCACACCGCTCCGTAGCGTCCCGGCTCTTGCGCAACGGGGCCATCGCGTTCGTGGGTAATATGCGCCGTGGAATCGCGCAGCAGGCGCTCTTCGAAAGCGAGTTCATGAGTGCGGTGTTGGCAGGCAAGACCGTGGGAGAAGCGAACCGGCACGCGCTCAACCGAGTCACAGTCGCTGTGCTTGAGAAAGACCAAGGGGCTGGCGGTTCCTACTACTACCAGCTCTACAACCACACCCTCTATGGGGATCCCGCGTGGTCACCGAAGCTCACGGGCAAGGTGGTTGATGGCTCGAAAGCGAACCGTGCCGCGCGCGTCGAAGTCCGAGGGCAAATCGCGACAGTGCACGCTCCATCGAAGTTCTTGCGCTCCGAGGCAGTCCCGAACCCGGAATGGAAGTGCATCTTCCCCGCCGTGTACAATTGGCGTGGGGCAGGCATGGGAGTCGAGTCGCGGTGGCACGGCCAAGACAAACGGAACGAGGATGAGCTGTTCTTCACCAGTGAAGTGCGGACTTGCAGGCGCTGCAGCACTGTGGAGCCCATGGACGAACCGGCGGAAGGGCTCGGTTGGACCGGCAAGGTTTTTGTCGACAAGCACGCCGATGGGACGCGTTCGATCTTCTGGCGAGTTCGTTTGATCGATTTCGATATGACCAATGGCGAGGTTCGCTCGCAGGCCGAGAAGCTGCGGTTTCGACTACGGACACGGTGAATCTTGGTGTGACGACTAGGTCGGCCAGGCTCGGTAGAGTGTAGGCCCGTTTGGATTTTCGGTCGGCCCTCCGCACACTCCTGCCATGTCCCTTGCGTACCCGCAGCACAACGCCCCATTGGTAGCAGCCGCCAGCGACGAACTGCGACGCCTTGCCAGTGCGGAGACCCGGTTTTGCCAGTTCTTGAGCAACTACCTGCGGTCAAACATGGAGCGGGTTGCCTCGAACCTGTGTGTGCTCCGCGGGCAACTCAAGACCGGCTCCTCGCTGTTGGACGTCGGGAGTTTCGGAGTGGAGCCCGCAGTCTTGAAGCACGAAGACCCTGGTCGTGAGATCGCGGCGATCGCGTACGAGGAGAATTGGATCCACGTCGCAGATGGACAACTCGTCGAGGGCTCTGATGACGCCGCAACGGCCGTCCACGTGCAGCGAGTCGATGTCGAGCGTGAACGGTTCCCGTTCCCCGATGACTCCTTCGACCTTGTGTCGTGCTTTGAGGTCCTGGAGCACCTTCAGCGCAGTCCTGTGCCGATGCTTCTAGAGATGAAGCGAGTCTTGAAGCCTTTGGGTCGGTTCGTCCTCACGACCCCAAACCTGGGGGGCACACGCGCGACGTTGAAGCAGTTGGCAGGCGAGCCACCGCAAGAAGTGCCGCACTACCACCAATCATTGGACTACGGCGTCATTCACCCGAAGGAATACACGCCGCCGGAAATGCAGGAGCTGTTCTCGGCGATGGGATTTGCCGAGTTGAGCATCGTTTCGCATTCCTTCCGGAAATCGTTCCTCTCTGAACGGCTGCTGTCCGG
>CBESZZ010000238.1:0-6261 GCA_965534055.1 uncultured bacterium
CCGGCGACGAAGAAACGCTGAACGGTGCCACCACGGCGGCGCCGCTGATATCCAGCCGAGCCCCGAACAGTTCATCCTGCGCAAACGCTGGGGCAGCGCTCCAAAACGCCATGAGCCCACCGTCGATCCAAAGCGCATTCACGTCGCCGGTGTCCAACGCGCTGTAGCTCGTGACCGGCATGCCGGCCGCGGTCCACTGGGGGTTTCCGGTCGCGTCAAAGCGCTGCGCGGCGATGCGATCCTGCCCTCCGGACTGCTCCCTGTAGACCAGGAACGTCGATTGTGAGTTGGCATCAAAGGTCACGTCTGGGGCCACACGGTCGGCAGCAGTCGTTGCGACGGCAACGCCGTTGTGCGGGAACAACTCGACGCCCGCGCTGCTGACCCGCTGCGCGCGGCATTCCAAGGACGGTGAGTTGGAGTACCAACCAAACACCGCGCCGCCTACGCCATCTGGCACGAACTTCGGAAAGTTGCCGATCTGCAGAGACCCCGAATCGAAGACCGCGACGTGCGAGGGGCCCCAAAGCAGCGCGCCAGCTGCATCGAGCTTCTGCGCGTAGAGGAGCCGCGGAGTGCTGAACGATCCAGATCGCTGCAGCGCCACGATCGCACTACCAGCATCCGAATCATGAAGATCGCTCGGGGCGAGGTTGCTGCCAGCGATCGTGAGCACTACGTCGCTTGCCCATTGCGGCAATCCCGACGCGTCGAGCTTCTGCATCCGCACATCGGAGTTCTGCGTCCAAGCCACGACGATTCCGCTGTCGGTGGTGCCACACACCTTGGGAATCGCGACGAAGTCCGTGGTGCTGGTCAGTTGCCTCCCACCGCTGCCCCACAACAGCACGCCGGTCGGGTCGACCAAGGCCGCGGTGATCTGCGTGCCGGATTGCCGGTCATCGCGAAAGACGAGCGCGGCATTTCCCGCGGAGTCCACGTCGAGCCCGTAGTCCTGGGTTGAACTGAAACCCCGATCTGCAACCAAGACACCACGGTGGGACCAAAGCTCGTTGCCGGCGGCATCGAGTCGCTGCAACCGCACATCGTAGCCGAACGCCGGACTGCCACTTGGATCTGAATCGAACCAACCGATGTAGCAACCACCGTCAGCGGTGGGCGCGACCTTGGCTTGAACCTGCTCTCCCGGTCCGTCGCCAATGGCCAAGTGGGAGCCTGCGGTTCCGGACCACTGCCCGGTCAACGAACTCGCGCAGGAGATGAATACCAATAGAAGGACGGTGGCGCGAATGGTGTGCATGAGGGAAGGGGGTCATTTCCGGCGACCGACGTCGCGGAGCGGTCGAAGGAACAGCGGGCTGCGCAGCGTACTGGATCAAGCCCGTCCACCGCGGGGAATCGTGGATGAGACCGTCCAGCACTCAATCGCCGCTTTCGGACCCGCGCAAGGCAAGCACCCGTCGAACGAACCCCGTGCCGATCACGAGGCGCGCGTCATGGAACGTGTCGCCGTCCCGCCAACAGAGCAGCAGCGGATTGTCGGGATCGCCATCTGCGGGAACCCACACGATTCCGTTGATCGGTCGCGGCGTATCCCCGCCACTGTTCGCATCGGCTGTCAGAACATCTAGCAAGCGGACAAACCCATCGCGAACCGGAACGTGCACGAGTGCCGAGCCGTGTCCAGAACAGACGGCGATCTCGCCGTCGAAGTCTTCTTGCACGACGTATCCGATCCGCTCGCCACGCAAGAGTCGGTCGACCAACGCCGCCGTCAGCGTCCCGTCGAACCCCACGGGAGCCGCGACGATCCGCGACGCCTGACTCCCCATTCGAACCGTCGTCGCGGCTTCGCCGACCTCCAGCCATGCCGAGAGGCCGCTTGTCACGAGGTCTGAAGGCACAGGTGGGGTGCATCCAGAAAAGACGTTCAGCGCGATGACCTGCCGATGGGTCTGACGCACAAAGTTCGGACGCTGCAGGATCGCGACCAATCCCCAAGAGAGTCGGTAGATGTGAACCAAGCGGTCGGCATCCCCCGCCAACACCAACACGACGTCCTCGGGCAGCACGCCGTCACATGTCTGCATCGAGTCCACGACGCTGGCGACGAATCTGTCGTGCTGATCCATCGCTTCATCGACACGACCTCGCGCGGGAAGCATCCAGATCAGCGGAAGGAGCAACAGCAAGACCCTAGCCACTTGGACCAATCGAGATGGCGGGCGAGGGAACAACCCCGCAACGGTGAACACCCAAAGCGCCATGGTCGCCGCTGAAGGCACGTAAGCCCAGCGTTGGTCCTCAAACGCGGTCATCGCCAGAAGCAGCGGCCCCAAGCCAACAAACTCGAACCCTTCCAGAGTACTCGCAGCAGTTCTTCGACTATTGCTGCATCGGCGATGTGGAGGAGATGCGTGACGTGATCGTAGAAGTCTCTGGAGGCGCGTATGCGGCGATCGAAATGGTGCCGCGGTACGACCTGGCGTACTGGATAAAGTCCTTCGGACACGTCGAGTCGACGCGCTACTGCAACTTCGCTTGCTCGTTCTGCTCGCTGACCGGTGAAGGGCGCAAGTACCAAAAGTACGCGCTTGCTGACTTGCGCAGACAGATCGTTGCTTACGGGCATCGACGGTTCTTGCTGTTCATCGACAACAACTTCTACGGCAACGACTCCGCTCATTTTCGCGCACGGCTTGAGTTGATCGGTGGCATGCATCGTGAAGGGTGGTTCAAGGGATTCGGCGCCCTGGTCACCAGTGACTTTTTCATCGACCCAGAGAACCTGCGCCTGGCTCATGCTGCCGGTTGCCGGGTGCTCTCCTGCGGGCTGGAGACGTTCGACCAAGGATCACTGGCGCGGTTTCAGAAGCGCCAGAACACGGTGCTCCCCCAGGTCGAAATGGTTCGCAAGTGCTTGGAAGCCGGGATCCTGTTTGTCTACGGCCTGATCGCGGATGTCGCGACGCGATCGATTGAAAGCATCCGGGCGGAGCTCGACTTCGCAACTCGCTGCAAGGACATCACACTGCCGACGTTCGTTGTGCTGCCCATTCCGTTTCCGGGGACGCCATTCTTTCGCGAAATGGCCGACGCAAACAAGCTTCTACCTGGCACCCGACTGCGGGATCTCGACGGCACCACGCTCTGCTTAGAGCCTGTGGACTCGGTCGAAGAAGTCGGAAAGTTCGTCAGCGACTTGCAGAACTTGCGCGGCTATCGACGAGCTGTCGTCCAGCACGCATTCGGATTTACTCGTCGCTACTGGCGCAAACTGGGCGCGATACAGCTCGCCGTTGCCTTGGCCCGCGACGTCTCGCTCACCGGAATGCCGTCCTTGGTTCGGGCCGGCGCTGCGCCATTCCGCGCAATCCTTGGCCGACGAGACACCGTGCGCACCCACGTCAGCACAACCGAGAAACTTGATCAGCTCTACACACCGACGTTTCCGGTCGACCCGCGCTATCGAAGCCATTTCGAACCCACGAAGATCGTAGGCGACGACGGACGACTGGTGCCGCACCTGGCACAAGAGCTGCTCGGCGAGGCGCCGACTATCGCGCGTCGAAGCGCCACCGCTGGCAACGGTTGAGGCTCGAACTCGGCATCGGCGCCGGGTTTTCGCAAGGAAGCGCGCTAGCTACCGACTTTCGCCGTGAACGGCGCAGTCAGCACGTGCGGCCCAAACCGAATCGTGAGCACGCCCTTCATTGCATCGTCAGGATCGCTAGTCAGCGTCATGTCGAGCTTGCCGGCGACATCCTCGCTCTTCGTGTGCTTCATCGACACCTCGATGGCGTTCATCTTGCTGGCCTTCTGGGCTAAGAACGAATCCAGTGTCAGCTTGCGAACTTCGGCAGGGTCCAAGAACGCCAACACGACGTCGCCGCCCTTCTTCCGTTCGAGGGTGAGGTAGTAGTTGCCAGCAGGAACCTTTTGCTCACCGAACGTGGTGTGCACATTCGTGTCGAAGCGAGTCCAAAAATCTTTGCCCAGGCGCCATCGACGATCGTCCAGCTTGCCCGATTCGATTTGCTCGCCGTGGTCATCGCTCCACGCCGGCAAACCAAAGTCGACCGCCACCTGCCCCGGTGAACCTTGGCCCGCCCACCACAACAGGCGAGACGACCCGCGCTTCGTCGACCCGCCAAACACTTGTAGAGCCGGCCCCATGCTTTCCATCTGCTTGAGGACTTCGATGACGCCAGGATCATCGAGAACCTTGGCCATGTCGGAATCTCCGCGCAGGTAGTCAGCTTGGCTGAAGCCAGCTGCCATCGCATTCTTCAGCCACTCCACGGTTTGCTTCGTGTCGCCCTTCAACGCATAGACGCACGCGGCGTTGTAGTTCGCGTTGGCTGCGACTTGCTTGAACTTCGCCGCCTCCTTGTGCGCGGGCAGAGCTTCATCCAGCTTGCCGTCCGAATGCAAAGCGAGACCCAAGACGTACCAACCCATGCCGTCCTTCGGGTTGATCTTCACGATCTCCTGACTGATGGCGGCGGCTTCCGCAAACGACTGCGATGCCATGGCCGCCTGAACCTTGGCGTGCATGGCTGCTGTCTTCGACGCAGACGCATCTTCTTGCGCGACCGCACTCGTCGGTGCGACCACGGGGACAAGACCACCAAGCCACGGCAAGCAGGCGCACGCGGTCAGGCTGCTATGGCGAAGGAAAGAAAACACTGGGTGTGATTCACGCATTCGGAACTCCAAACGATGTGGTTGTTCAACGCGGCCGGAGGTTCGGTCCGCGATCGATGACTATGGCCCACGCCTCTCATCGGTGCGTCGCTGCAGCGAGAAAAACACGCGCACGACGTGACGCTTTGCTCGGACAAACGACGGTAAGGATTTGGACCAGTCAATTTGACGCCCGCAGTGCAGCTAGGCGGGGCGCGCGCCCTAGAATCCTCGCTTCACGATGTCACCCAAACCGAAAGGATTCCGCCATGCGAATCGCGCTCTACTCAGGCCTCCTGGTCGCAACCACAACAACTGCGCCCGCCCAGGATGCGGATGTCCTCTGGGCCCACTTCCAGAAGAGGTACGACAAGAACGGCGACCAGAAGATCACCGCTGAGGAGCACGGTCGCGGCGAAGCTCAGTACAAGAACCTCGACAAGAACGGCGACGGCACCGTGGACGCCCTGGACTTCCAGCGAGGCCCAGCACCTGGGGGCAAGAACCGTCGAGGGCAGAGCAAAGCTGAGGACAACCCGGAAGCGCAGCGGGCAAGTCGGGCCCGGACCGTCGGTGAGATGTTTGGCTCGTTCTTGAACACGGACGGGAAGCCCGGTTTGTCCAAGCAGGATTGGGCAGCGCTGCGAGCCCGCCTGGTCGTCGACGAAGATGGGTTCATCGACGGCAAGAGCATCACGGTGCTCACGGGACTCGATGGCAAGACGCGCATGGCGAGGATGATGAACCATCAGCTCGAACAGGCGTTGGACTTCAACCGCGACAACGACGTCACGGTCGAGGAACTCGCTGAAGTCTTTAAGTCGCTGGACACGAACGGTGACGGCACCCTGCAGGTCGGCAGCGAGATCCAGATGCCGCCCGGAGTCGGCGAACTCGCCCCTGACTTCACGCTCCCCTACGCGGACAATGCAGAGAAGTCCGTGAAGCTTTCAAGCTTCCGCGGCAAGAAGCCCGTCGCGCTAATCTTCGGGAGCTACACTTGACCGCCTTTCCGCGCGTCGGCCGGTCGGCTGACAGAGATCTTCAACAAGTACTCGGACCGCGTTGAATTCTTCATCGTCTATATCCGCGAAGCGCACGCTCTAGACAGCGACTGGCCCATGCAATTCGGCATGGTCGAGGATCCGGTGACGCTCAAGGAACGCGCATCCGTCGCAACGCAGTGCGTGCAAGATCTCGAATTACCGATGCCCGCGCTGCTGGACAAACTGGATGACGCCGTGAACCAAGCCTACCGAGGCTGGCCGGACCGCCTGTTCCTGGTCGGCACCGACGGCAAGATCAAGTATTCGGGCGGGCGGGGACCGTTCTTCTTTGCCCCTGAAGCTTGGGCCGCAGCAATCGAGAAGACCGTCGAGTCTGCACGTTCAAAGAACTCATTGAAGCCCGCCGCAGGCGATAAGCGAGGCGCTGACAATGGACGTTGAGCGGGACTGAGCAAGAACGTGGAGTGCACCGCCGACACGGTTTCACAAATAGCTCTTTGACACCCAACTGCAGTCACGTCAATCCCGCTGATCGAGTGACGGTACCATCGAGTATCCGACCAACGCCGATTCCGATTCGCGTCGCTGATTCGCGGCGCGGCTTTCC
>CBESZZ010000239.1:0-6257 GCA_965534055.1 uncultured bacterium
TTTTCAAGGCATTCCTCCAGACCGGGGAAGGACCGGAAGTCGTTCCGGTGACTCGGCATACGTGCGCACGGATGATAGCGGAGCTGGGCTCGTCGTGAGGCGAACAAAGCCGGGTTTTCGGTGCGCCGGGGTCGAGAACTCCACGCCTCCCCCCTCGGGGCTCCTGGATCTGGGCCGCGGGAAGTGCGCGGACGACCCGCTGCGCGGCCTGTCTTCGCGGGATCTCGGGGAGCCGATCACCGACCACCGATCCAGCTGGGTGCGGCGCGTGGAAGTCGACTCAAACCGCTATTTCATCAAGGTTTACGACTATCCGACGGCAAGCGATCGACGCCGAGGTTTCGGGCGAAACACGGCGTGTGCGCCATCTCGCGCTGCACGGGAAGCACGGGCAGCGCACTGGCTCATCGCAGCCGGGTTTTCTGCCCCGAAGCCGGTGCTCGTCGCGGAGTCGCGGCGATGGGGCTTTCTGCGCCGCGCCCTCCTGGTGACCCCGGAGGCGCCGGGGGCGGCGGGGGACCGGTGGCTCGCGGCGGCAGACGCGTCCGGCTCCGAGATCAAGCGCACCCTCGGTCAACTCGCGGTTTGGGTCCGCACCCTCCATGACGCCGGCTTCCGGCATCGCAACCTCAACCTGCGCAACATCCTGATCGCACCCCGCGGTCCGTCTCAAGGCGCGGCCCCCTCTCCCGGAGCGGTGGTCGGCGTCGACGGCGCACCGTATTGCTTCACGGTGCTGGACGCCCCGCGCTACCGACTGCGTCGCCCTGGCCCCGCGTCGCAGGACCGACTCACCATCGCCGACTGGAACCGCCTGGGCGAAGACGTCGAACGCGTGCTCGGCCGCGACGCCAGAGCGTTCCTACGACGCGCGACCTAGTGGAGCGAAGCCACTTGGTCAGCCCCGGCTTGCCGTCAGCCCGAACCGGGAGCAGAGACTGCCGCAGGCAGTTCACCGCCGGCGAGAAAGCGCTCGATCTCGCCCAGCCGTTGTGGCACCGCCAACCAGGCGTCGAACATGTCGTAACCGTCTTCCGGGCGATCGAGCCGCAAGAAGTCACGATAGAAGGTTTGGGCACGCGGCCAGTCGCGAAGACGCTCGGCGTCGTTTCTCGGCAGTGCACTGTAGTACATGTTCCCCAAGTTGAGGAGCGCGCGCGCGTTCGTCTCATCGAGTTCAAGCACGCGGCGATAGTCCGCTTCGGCTCTCGCCAAGTCGCCGGCGCGCCACGCAACCGCAGCTCGGTCCATCAACACCAGTGCGTCGTCGGGGTCCAGCGCGAGCAACTCGTCGACCTGCAGCTGAGCCGTTTTGATGTCGCCCAGAGAGTCGACAAGAAGGTCCAAGTAACGACGCCGAGCCGCGACGTCCGATGGCCGCGCGCGCAGGTAGAGGTCGTAGTGCTCTGCCGCTTGTCGGTTGCGGCCCATCTCGACCATGACCTCCGCAGTCTCGAGGTGCGCATCCACGAGATCCGGCTGCAGCGCCAACGTCGCTCTGTAGTCGCGCAACGCTTGGGCGTTCATGCCCCGCTCACGGTGAATCCGAGCCCTCGACAGGAGTGCCCAGTAGAATGCCCCGTCCCGAGCCAAGATCTGCTCCACGGCTTCGTTGCGCGAGAACAGGTCCGGTAGCAGCCGCGCGCGCACGTAGAAGGTGACGACGTCATCGGGTCCGACGGGCTCCAACCCTTCGTACATCTCACGCATGGCGAACTCCGTTTCGCCCCCCAGCGACAATGCGGTGTCCTGGTAGAGGAAGTGGCCCCGCACAAACTGACGGCAAGTGCCGACGACTTGTCGCAACGGCTGGATCGCATCCGCTTCCTTGCCCTCGCTGATCAATGCCCGCGCGTTGTCCCAGGCACCGCGCGCTTCGGGATCGCTACAGACCTCGTAGGTGTCTGGATCGAAGTCGGGATCCGCACGGGGCAAATTCTCGCACGTCGCACTCAGCAGTGCCGCGAACAGCGCAGCACATGCCGGGGCTGCGAACCGACTCAACACGCGACGTTCGCGGGTCGGCGCGCTACGGCTGGACACGTCCACCCGAGATCATGAACTTCGCGACATCGCGGCCTTCGGCTTCGCGTCCGCCCTCGTGCACCACGGTGATGCCGCCGGTCTCCGTATCTAGCGTCAATTCGTTTCGACCTTCCAGAATTCTCATGGTGGCCGTCTCGATCACGCGAAACTCCGTGTCCTTGATCGTGAAAGTGAACGGGTAGGTCGTGCCGCTCGTGTTCGTCCACCGGAACTCCCGCATGCCCTCGCTCTTGGAATCCACACGCTTGTGGAATGACGCGTCGAGCGCCGGACGACTCACGGTCGTCGAGAAATTCGGTGTCACGGTGAAGCGCAGGTGGCTGCACACCACGATCCGCCGCGCCTCATAGGGCACCAGTAGACGAGCCTCTTCGCGAGCCACGGCGACCGGATCCGCGAGCATGGCCTGCGAATTCGATGCGCAGGCCGACAAGCCGAGAAGAACGCTGAGCAAGACTGGCGCGGTGCGCCACTGCATTGGGAGTCTCAACATGGTGGCTCAGGCTACACCGCAACGCTCAACGGATCCAAAGCCTCGCCGTGCACGGTCAGTTGCCAAGCGCTTGTCCACGACCAATCCTCCAAATCACCCCTCCTCGTTGGGTGGTCGGCTGGCATGGATTGTTGAACGAATAGTTCCCGAGCGAATCGCCACGGGAGCTTTCACGCTGTGCGTGTATTCTCCGCGCCAACCCCCCTCCCCGCGTTTCAAACGATTTGCCGCAGCCCCAGACTCGACTGGAACGCCGACCCGCCCTGGCCCGGACCGTGACGCCGCCTGAATCGGCCTGTGCGCACACTCCGATGAACCCGATGGGGAAGCGTCAGAACAACGCTTGGGCGCCGTTCGCAGCGCTTCTTCTCGCAGCCTTGTGCGTGACGGGATGCAGTCTGCTGCCCGCGGAGTTCAACCTCTCGCCCTTCTACCGGCATCGCCTAGATGAAGCGGGGAACGTCCTCGAGATGGACGTGCTCTGGCCCATCGTCCACTACGAGACCCTGCCCGACGGCGGCACGGACTTCCGGCTTCGCCCGTTCTACCGCTGGGTGACCGAAGGCGAGGATTCGCGGCGCCGCGACGAGCACCAGTTCCTGTGGCCCTTGGGCCGGGTGGTGTACGACGACGAAGAGTCGACATCTCGACTGTTCCCGTTCTGGTGGCATCAGCGACGCATCAACGACGAGGGCCTCAACGATCGGGACTGGTACCTATTTTTGCCCTTCTTCTGGGGCGGTTCCACCGAAGCTGCTGCAGGCGATCCGGAAAGCGGCAGCTCCTACTTCTCGTTCTTCCCCTTCTACGTCGACATCCCTGAGTTCGCGACCTACGACCGCTGGCACGCGATCCTCTTCCCATTCTACTCACAGACGACGAAACGCGGCAAGACCCGCCACATCGCCCTGTGGCCATTCATCGCCTGGGGCGGCGAAGGAACTCCTGAGGACGAGACGTGGTTTCGGGTGCTGCCGTTCTATGGCGAGCACACGGTCGTCGGTCAATTCGATCGGCACTGGCTGCTCTGGCCCTTCATCGCATGGAGCTTGGAGAACCTAGCCACCACCGATCCCGTGTCATCGTTTTGGGCCTGGCCTTTCTGGGGGCACCGCAAGAGCGACACCGTGGATTCGTGGTCCGTGCTCTGGCCCTTCTTCCGCAAGACAGAGAAGACCGACACGTTCTACTCGCTCGATCTGGCGTGGCCGTTCTTCCACTACGACGAGAACCGGCTCGACGACAACCGCGTCCGCTGGTGGCTCTGGCCGTTCTATAGCTCGCTCGAAACCGACGACCAACGGGCCTGGACCGCGCTTTGGCCGCTGATTTGGTGGCGGGAATACGACGACCCGGAAGGCTTCCAAGACCAGCAATGGGTCCTGCCGTTCTATTGGCGAGTCCATCGCGACCGCGTCGATGGCGGCGAAGACTCGTTCCTCAAGATCTGGCCGCTTTTCCACGTGGAGAGCAACACCGGCAGAGAAGACGCGGGCCAGGACGTGACCAGGGCCGCGGATGGCAACTGGAGCTTCCCCTCCCCATGGCCATGGCGGCACGGCAACGCCTATGGCGTTGAGGAAGCCTACGGCTGGCTATGGACGGTCGCGAAGGGCACGCGCCGCGGCCCGGACGACACGGCCTTTGAACTCGTCGCACACCTCTACTCGTCCCGCACCCGCGGAACGCGCACCCAGGCGAGCGTGCCGTTCTTGTTCAACTACGAGGCAGACGAGGGCGGTTCGGTGCTCCGGCTGTTCCAGTTCATCCCGATCTCATTCGGCGGCGGATTGAACGATGGCGAACCCGCGTCCAGCGGTGATGATGTCTTGAACATGCAGAGCTCCGCGACCGAGTCTCCCGCGATGCAGCGCCCCCACTTGGATCTTGACGCGGCCAGTTCTCCTCACGAGCCCAGCTCTTCAGAGGCGCAACGATGAGCCTGTTTTCCGCGACCGGTGGCTACCTGCGCCAAACGATGCAGGCGGCCGGCTACGACCTGAACCTGCTGCTGCACACGGTGATGTCGATGCATCGCCTGCCGTCGCGACTGCGGTTCACGCTCGACATGGCCTACAACGTCGGCGTGCGGGCATTGCCCGTGGCACTGATCGTCGCAGCGTTCGCAGGAATGATCTTGGCGCTACAGACCGGCATCGAGTTGCGACGGTTCGGTCAGAGCACGCTGATCGGCAACATCACGGCGCTTTCCATGTGTCGCGAGATGGGCCCCTTCATCACTGCGGTGATTCTGGCTGCGACGGTCGGATCCTCCATGGCCGCCGAAATCGGCACCATGAAGGTCTCCGACGAAGTCACCGCGCTTGAGGTGATGTCGGTAGACCCGATCAACTACCTCGTGATGCCGCGACTGATTGCGTTGGCGGTGATGTGCCCTGCGCTGACAATTGTCGCCGACCTGGTGGGGATCTGGGGAGGCAGCATTGTGGCCGAAGCGAACTTGGGCGTGGACTCCACGCTCTATTGGAACAACGTCCGCGACGCGCTGATCACGGAGAACCACTTCCTCCCGAAGGACGTCTACGTCGGCATATTCAAGGCGTTCGTGTTTGGTATCACCATCGCGACGGTGAGCTGTTCCGCGGGACTTCGCGCGAGCGGTGGAGCCCTGGGCGTCGGCCTGGCGGTGCAGAAAGCCGTGCGCAACTCCGTCATCCTGATCATCATCTTGGGCTTCGTGCTGACCTGGTTCTTCTACTTCCTGGAGGCGTCATGATCGAACTACGCGACGTCCGCAAGCAGTTCGGTGACCGAGTCATTCTCGACGGCATGAACCTCACCGTGCCAAACGGCGAGACCTACGTATTGATGGGACCGTCGGGTGTCGGCAAGAGTGTCACGCTGAGGCACGTGATCGGCATCATTCAGCCGGACTCCGGATCCGTCCTGGTCGACGACCAAGAAGTCCCGGACATGAACAAGAAGGAGCTCATGAACCTGCGCAAGCGCATGGGCTACCTGTTCCAAAACGGCGCGCTCATCAACTGGCTCTCGGTTGCCGAGAACGTGGAACTACCCCTTCGCGAACACTCGACGATGCGGAAAGCCGAGCGCATGGACCGCGTCATGGAAGTGCTCTCCCTGGTCGGGATGCAGGATGCGGCCGACCAGATGCCAAGCGACATCTCCGGCGGCATGAAGCTTCGCGCAGGCTTGGCCCGCGCCCTGGTGACCAACCCCGAATACGTCCTCTATGACGAACCCAACGCCGGCTTGGACCCGATCATCTCCGATCAAATCCACGCCCTGATTGTGCAGGTGCGCGAGCAGTTTGGCGTGACAGGCCTCGTGGTCACACACAGCCGCGCTTGCGCGACAACGGTTGGCGACCGGATCGGTGTGCTCGACGGCGGCAACATCGTGGCCGAAGGCACGAAAGACGAAATGATCGCGTCCGATCATCCCCTAGTTCGGGAATTCATGTCCGGTGGGGCAGATTGAGTGCGGAGCACAGCATGAACAAAGCGACACAAGACACCCTGCTCGGCATCGTCTTCTTCGGCGCGCTCGGCGTGTTGCTGTGGGCGACGCTCAACCTCACCGACCTGTCGTTCGACAAGCCGGAGCCGGTCCGCATCTTCATGCCCGATACTACGGGTCTGAACGTCGGCGACACCGTCACGGTGCTCGGCAAGAAGATCGGCATCGTTGAAGCCATCGAAGGCCCCCTCGACCGCCTTAACAACCGCATGGCAGT
>CBESZZ010000240.1:0-6254 GCA_965534055.1 uncultured bacterium
TGGTTCCGTTTCAGGCGGTCTACTTCGACTGCGACTCCACGCTAGTGGGTGTCGAAGGCATCGACGAACTGCTGGCTCACGTACCCGCCGCGCAACGCGAGGAGCTCACGCGACTGACCGCAGCCGCGATGGATGGCACCATGCCGCTCGCCACGATCTACGAGCAACGCCTTGCCGCGTTGGCGCCATCGCGCGCACTTCTCGAAGAGGCACGACGTGTCTACTGCAATTCCTTGGTCCCGGACGCAGCGAAAGTCGTGCGTGCACTGCAGCACCTCGGCAAGACCGTGGGCATCGTCAGTGGCGGGCTCGCGATTCCTGTGCGCGGCCTCGCTGAACTGCTCGGCATCGAACCCAGCTTCGTTCATGCGGTCGAATTGAGCTTCGATGCGGACGGCAACTACGAGGACTTCGTGCGGGCCGGCGAGCTTTGGCGCAACGGCGGCAAGCCGCGTCTGATGGAACGCTTGGCGGCAACTCGTCGCCCTGTCGCTTTCGTTGGCGACGGCGTCACCGACCTGGAAACCCAACCAGTTGTCGATCGCTTCATTGGCTTTGGTGGAGTCGAAGCCAGACCGAAAGTCCGCGCGGAAGCAGAGTTCTTCGTCGACTCGAAGGGCCTCGCTCCCGTGCTGCCCTTACTGCTAACGGACGCAGAATTTCAAACCTTGCTGGCCACTGCCGAGTTCGCTGAATTCGGCAACCTCCAACCATGACCGAATCGACTGCTGCCACGCTGTTCATCCCTGGCCCCGTCGAGGTCGACGCGGAGCTTCGCGACATCATGGCCATGCCGCTGATGGGGCATCGTGATCCGCGCTTCGTCAGCGAGGTGCAGTCGGTGTGCACCAAGCTGCAGGGACTATTCCGCACGGGCGCGCACACGCTGTTCGAGAACGTTCCTGCCACCGGCATGATGGAAGCGATGGTTCGCAACCTGGTGCCCGCGGGCGGCACGTTGTTGCACCTGACTGCCGGAGCATTCGGCGAGCGCTGGTCCAAGGTCAGCACCGCCTGCGGCCGCCACGCGCTCACCATCGCGACGCCGTGGGGCAAGGCGCCGTCGACCGACACCCTGCAAGATGCCCTGAAACAGCATCCAAAAGCAACGATTCACGCGGTGTGCATCACTCACAGCGAGACGTCCACAGGCAGCCTGGCGCCACTGGCCGAGATCGCCAAGACCGCACGTGCGCTCCTACCCAACGCGCTGATTCTCGTGGATGCCGTCACCAGCCTTGGCGGTGCAGAACTGGAATTCGACGCGTGGGATCTCGACGGCGCGTTCGCCGGAACCCAAAAGTGCCTCGCTCTCCCGCCAGGCTTGGCCGTCGCGGCCCTATCGGACCGCGCGCTCAGCCGCATGAACGTGGTCGAGGATCGCGGTTTCCTGCTCGACTTCGAACGCGCACTCGCAGGCATGGGCAAGGGGCGCACCGTCGCCACGCCATGCGTTCCGCTGGTCTTCGCCTTGTCGCGCCAACTCGATCGCATCGCCGCCGAAACCATGCCCGCGCGTTGGCAGCGACACGAGCAGCTGCAGGTCATGGCGCTGGAATGGGCGGCGAGCCACGGCCTCGACGCATTCGTCGCCGAACCAACACACCGCTCACCCACCGTGACCTGCCTGCAGTCCACGCCAGAGCTCACGGCTGCGTTCCACGCCAAGGCGCAGGCCGCAGGCTTTGCGATGGACAAGGGCTACGGCGACCTCAAAGGGAAGACGTTCCGCATCGGCCACATGGGTGACCATCCGCCCGAACGGCTCGCGCGGTTCCTCGCGGCGATCGGATAGCAGACAACTCGCGTAGCACGCCCGCCATTCCCAACCAGGGCCTCAACCCCCGCGCCCTTCGGCGTTGGCTGGAGCAGGTTGGTGAATCCGGGAGGCACCAGCACCCCGAGCCGGTCAACCCAGAGCCAATACGTTCCAATTACGCTGATTCGATTTGCCGTCGAAGGCCGCGCCCTGTGGACGCCGCGGCAGGTTGCACGCCCCGAAGTGCTCGGGAAGGTCACAATCTCCGATCGTCATCCGACGGCAGGAGCCTGCCTGGCCTAACGCTCCGATCGGGTTCATTCAACGCCACACTACGGCCCTCAAGCCGGTCTAGGCACTCCGTAGCACGGTCGACGCGGCGCCCCGAACAATCAAGACGGAGTCGCGTAAACGAGCCCTAGCGGGTCCTCATCAGGAGGTCACAGAGATGACGCCCTATCCGTCAGGAGTCGCACACGCGCACGCCGGGCTCCTGGTCGTCGGTATTCCCAGCCCTACCATGCTCGAAGCAATGAACACCTGCACTCTCGTCTCTCTGTGGCGCGACGCCCGTATCGCGCTCGCATGTCTTTCCGCGGCCTCCTTGGCCTCGGCCCAAATCTACGTCGACCCCGTCATCGGCTTAGACACCAACGCCGGAACGCAAACAGCGCCGCTGCAGACGATCAATGCGGCCGACACGCTCGCAGTCAGCGGCGACGTAGTGTTTCTGGCCGCCGGAACTTACGGCGACGAACAGGGGGTCATTCAACTGGGCACGAAGGAGCTGGATTTCGTCGGGGCCGGCGTGGATCAGACCATCCTCCGGGCACACAGCACCTTGACGGTGACCGCCGACAGCGGCGATCCGATGAGCCCCGTGCCGGCGGTTTATCGCACAGCCGTGTTCGTGTCCGGCACTGCAGAGGTTCGCTTCCGCGGGGTGACCTTTGACGGCGCAACCAACCCACCGGCAAGCGGCAGGCTGCACGGCCTGTTGGTCCACGGTGGCGCGGACGTCGTTGTTGAAAACTTCTCTGTCACCGGCTGCAGCTTCGCACCCGTGACCGCTGCAAGCGAGCCGGCTGACATTGTCGTGCGCGGGGACGGCGTCGCCGACCCGAGCTTGGTCACGTTGCGCCGAGGCCGCATGGCTGATTGGCAAGGCAGTGCCATGCAAGCCAACTACGACGCACGCGTCACGCTCTACACCTGCAAGATCATCGGACTCGACACGGTCCTACCCACCGGCCCCTCGCAGCAAGCGCTGCAGTTCACGTTCGGCGCTGGCGGTGCGGTGCATCGCTGCGAGATTACCGGCTTGATGCAGTCCGGACCCGGCGGCGCTCTAAGCCCAACAGCCATCGTGGCCACGGACCCCGGCGAACTGCTGCTCGAAGACAACCGCATCGCGCGCTGCCACACAGGCATCGCGATCACGAGCGCCACGGCACTTCCCGGCATGCCCGCCACCTTGATCGGTCAGGTGCGTCGCAACCGCGTGTTCGCGACCACGATCGCCATAGAAGTCGCAGACGTCACCGGACTCACCATCTCAGACAACGCGTTCCACGTGCCGCTCGTAAGCGCTTCAGCCGCAGCGTCCGACAACACGACGACGGGCAACACCTGGGACGACAACAACTACTCGGGCTACCAAACAGGCGGCATGCATCCGATTCCTGGCGGTGGTGCAATCGACGTCCAACCCCGGGCCGGGTGTGACCTGCTGGGCTCAGACATCGTCATCCAACTGCTGCCGTTCAGCCGCCCCATCGACCTGGTGGTTGCGGACTTCGACAGCAACGGTGAAGCCGACTTCGCCAGCATCAATGACCCGTTCCTGGCGATCCCCCCCACCGTGACGGTCGGCCTGCAAACCGCAGGAAGCTTCGGTCTCGCGGACACCCTGTTCGGTGCCGTGGGCGACGACACGATCGCGGGAGTCGCCGGCGAATTCGACGGTAACCCAGGCATCGACATCGCGGTGATCATCCAGCCACCAGGTGGTGTCGACGCACAGATGCATCTCGTGCTCAACAACGGATCGGGCGTCTTCTCTCCGGGATCCATGACCACGCTGACCGGATTCAGTTCGGTCTCGGGCTTCGAGGCAGCCGACTTCGACGGCGACTTAATCGATGACGTGCTCGTGAGCAACGGCGGCACGATGGCTATGCCGGCTGGGGCAGCATCCGCTTGGATCAACAACGGTACCGGCACGTTCGCAGCAGTTGGCCTCCCCGCGATGTTCACCGCGGGGATCCGCGACGTGGATGCGTTCGACGCGACGGGCGACGGATCAGTGGATGCGGTGGTCGTCGAAGGCGACGCCACGACAGGCAACCTCTACATCTTCGTTGGCGACGGCGTGGGTGGTTTCCCAACGCCCGCTGCCGCGATGCCCGTGGAGACGTGGCCGCGTTCGGTGCGCGGCACGGACATCGACAACGACGGTGACCAGGACATCCTGGTGGCAAGCCGGGTCGATCCCCTCGGAGTCGCAGCGGGCTCGCTGCAGACGCTGATCAACACCGGCGGCGCCTACTCGTCGACACGCACTCCAATCGATGCCGATCCGTTTGGACTGGTTTCAGGCGACCTGGATGTCGACACGGTTGTTGGCAGCACGCGCCGAGACGTCGTCGTGCTCGGAGCAACCTCCGGTTCGTTGACCCAAGTTGGCGGCTACGCTCGAGACGGCGGATTCATGTCCGGTGGGGTCTGCCGCAGCGGCGAACTGCCCACGGCTGCCGCGTTCGGCGAGTTCACCACAGACGACTTCCCCGACGTGATCTGGGCTAACCAGAACATCTCGCGCATCGTGATCTCCCCGGGTGCACCCACGGCACTTGCCCACGTCTACGGCGAAGGCTGCCCGGGTCAACGTTCCCGCGTACCCGTCTTGCGACCGCTTGGGGCACCGGCGGTGGTCAACCAGCCGAACGCTGGCTTCGCCTTCGGCATTGAGAACGGACGCGCGTTCACAGCAGGCGTATTGGCCATCGGTTTCGGTCCATCACCCGTCATCATTCCGTGCGGGCCACTGGTCGACACCGGTGGACCGCTGCTCACTCTGGTCGCGATTCTTGGTGCCGACGGTTCGGGAAGCATCCCGTTTGCGTTGCCTGCCATTCCAGAAGTGCCCGGCCTGCCGCTCTATGCACAGGCGGGGATTCTGGATCGCGACGCAACGATGGGCTTCATCCGTCGCGTCTCCCTGACCAATGGCCTGTTTCTGCGCGTCGGCAACTAGCCGGCTTCGACGCGTCACAAACTACGTCGCGAGAATCCGCGACGTAGCCTGCGAACACGCTCACTTGCAGAGGCGCAGTCGCAAGCCGTTGCTGTAGGTCAGACCACCGGTGACGGTGGAGTCGACGCAGGCCCACTGTTGCTTGATCGGCAGGCCCGTGAAGTCCAGGGAGCTCGGCAAGGGCAACGGGAAGATGCCGGTGCCGAGCGAATCAAGCACGACGAAGTGCGTGCCAAACTCTCCGTTGTTCAGGAGTGTGCAGCCCGGGAAACCCAACGGGTCCAATGGCATCACGGTCTCGGTCAAACCGAGCACGCCTAGAGCTAGGGCGTTCGGAACACCGCGGATCACACCGGGTGTGAAGAACAGGGAAACCAAGTTGGAGACCGATACCGCTGTGAACATGTGCCAAGACCCAATGCTGGGCCCGCGATTAACCAAGGGCTGGGTCTGGGGGTCGATGGGCGAACTGGCACGTTTCCCGAGGTCTTTAGCAAGGGTTTCTACTGCTTCTATGCGCCGCTGCAGTGGATGGCCAGGGATCGCGAGGGGTCTGCCTGGCAGCGGATCATGGAGAGCGAGAAAATCCTTTCGACGCTAGCTACGGGTCCACCACGAACAGGTCGGGCCGCCCAAGTATCCGAGCGAACTATCGCGGCTCTCCCTGAGGGTGACTCTACGGTGGCCATCGATTGGACAGGTGACCGGATTGCTACGGGACATCGGGATGGCTACATCCGAATCCGAACGCCTGACGAGACGATCCGCGTCATCGACGCCCATCTCGGTCCTGTTCGGGCGCTGGCATTCACTCCCGACGGGAGACTGTTGTCCGGCGGATTCGACGCGCGGTTGTGTACCTGGGAGCCGGAATCCGGCGAGTGTTTGGCGATCTTAAAACACCACAAGCGATCGATCGAGTGCATCGCGTTGATCCCCGACGCGACCCGCTTCGCGACGGCCTCAGGCGACCGATTCGTTCGCCTGTGGGATACCTTGCCTTCATGGCAGCGCACCAAGCGGGCGCAGCACTTAGCCGCCGTGGAAACGCGGATGGCTGCAAGAGTTCAAAGCGACGTCGAACGCCTCGGTGCGGTAGCTGCCTTCCAGGCCGTCAACAACGATCTCGACCTGTCGCCGGATGAGCGCCAGGCTGCACGCAACATCATTCTCCGCGATCACTGACGTGTGATGCGCCATGGTGTGATGCGGAACGAGGCGCCTTGGCAAGTACGGCTC
>CBESZZ010000241.1:0-6252 GCA_965534055.1 uncultured bacterium
GAGGAATTGGTCTTTCTGGATTTGCCCGTGAACTTGTGTCAGGACAACGCCCGGGCTCGCCCGTGGGAACCGCACAAGTACGCCTCCAAGGCAGCGCAGGACGCCAATCTGGAGATGCTGTTGGCTTGGATCGCTGAGTACGAGGCGCGAGACGATGGGTTCTCAAGGACCGCCCATCGACGGCTGTTTGATGGGTTTGCGCGCAGGAAGTCGCGGCTAGAGAGCAACTCCAACGAGGCTCAATCGCTTCAGCCATAGCAACATCTCCGACCGGTCAGCCGCCGACCGCCTCACGGTCGACAGCGCTGGTGTTGAGCTTTCGGCGATCAGCGATGATCAATCCCAAAGCCTAGTCGGAAAGTATCGCCCGTCGCTGCCCCGTCCGGTCCAACGGCAACCATGATTAGGTCGCCCGCCGTGAGCGTCATCGGTGGCAGGGAGAACGTGTGCTCGGTCGTGTCGTAGGTTGCAGTGGAGTGAACGGTCCTCGTGGCTCCACTCTGTGTCATCACGGTGATAGATCCAGTGCCCGGCGTGTTTGGCATATTGATCTTGCCGTCCACGATCCGGTAGTCACCGTCCCACTGAATCTGGTAGACGGCCACGACGTTGCGATCGTGAGCGCTTTGGTTCGACCCTGCACCTGGGTGGCCACCGTTCCATGTGAAGCTCGCGAATCCCGCGCTGCCGGAATCGGGGAACGTCAGTCCGTCACCCGAATAGTTGTTCTTCACGGGGTTCCAAACCAAACGTTGCAAGGATCCGACTGTGGCAACGTCGCCGCCGCTGTTCCACCAGTAGCTCCATGCTCGATGAGGCGATCCCTCGACGAAGTCTTCTCGGTAGTCCGCGACTTCGCGCCATGTGGCTGCTGCTGGAACCGTGAATTTTACGGCGTGGTAGACGCCGTCGTCTCCTCTCGCTTGCAAATCATGCAGGCCTGGCTGAGGAGCGATTCCTCCGGGGAAGAGCACGTGAGGAGCATTGATTCCGATGGCGTTGAGCGTGTCGTATTTGAAGAACACGTTGCCTTGAGCCACATCGAGGTTTGCGCGGAAGGCTAACGAATCCGTCGCCAACCGTGCCGGGTCGAGTGTCATTCCATCAACGAGTTCGAAGAGGTCTAAGCCGGTGTTTGCGTCCACGAGGGTGAAGCTCTCGACGGAAGCGTCTTTTGCGTACGCTTCCAACATCAACTTGTCGATGGCCACTGGTCCGACCGTGCTCGCGGCTGGCTGCGGAGCGGCGTGGTTGGTTTTGTTGACCAATCGCTGCGGAATCACACCGTGCAGAACGGCTGGTGGTTGCGAGGGCTGTCTTCGCGGATCCCTGAATGCGGCTAAGCCGGGTGTCAAAGTTAAAGCCTGTGTGCTCAACCCACCGAGTCCTCCTGGTTGGTGGCACGTGATACAGAATGGGTTCTTCGACGAGTTCGGACGTGGCTTGTTCCAATACAGAGGGCCTTCGGGGAAGTGCATCGCATCACGGTGCGAAGTGACTCCCGCTGCGCTCAACGCGTCGGCGAACACTGCCAGATCTACCGTGTAGTCATGGAATGGCGCGTACTTCGCACTCGCTGATTCACCGCGATTCCGCAGTTCTTCACTGACCTCTGCGTGCACCCAGTCAGGATAGCGATCTGCGTGGTCCGTCTTCCACGGACCGGTGGTTGGGACGCCGACCAATGTGCCCGCAGCGAGATTGCAGGCCGTCTCCGGATCCACTGTGTGAGCGAAGACTTTGAGATCGTCTGTCCATCCCGAAAAACCGGGTTCGGGCTCGCTTGTGACTTTACCCAAAGTCAGCGCTCCGACCGGCATCTGGAACAGCGGTGCGCCTGCAAGAACGCTAGTCCAGCGATCCAGGAGCAACCCGTTCAGGTGGAGGTCCACCTGGTGTCCATCGTCGCGGATCTGCACCGCAAGGTGCGCCCAGCCAAACTTTGGCAGGAGATCAGGAAGTCCACCGGTCGCGGGCGGAACCGTGATCCGGTGAAGAATCGTCCCCGACCCATCGACGTAGAGCACTTGGCTGCGACCCAACAGTTGGATCGACGTGCCGTCTGGGAATGTGAGTACCCGGCGCTGGACTCCATCGTCGTCTGTTCGCGAATCGACAAACACCCCGGCGTACCAGCCGCCCCGCGCTTCTGTACCAGGTTGTGCGGGCACGTCGAAGCGAAGGCCGATTGCACCATCCATCCAGAATCCCTTGCCCCGGACCCCGCCTGCGGCAGCCGGTTCGAGACGTCCGTTCCCAACGACTTCACCGTAGGCGGGGACGTTCCAGCGTGTGCTCGGCGCTGTTGCCGCGTTCTGAAGGCGCACGGACATCGCCGGATCCCATACCTTCATGCTTTCGTTCCATCCAGAGTGATGATGCAACGAGCTGCTGTGAATGAGTGCGACCAGGACGTCTGCGTTCCAGGTCAAGAGGCCGCTCATGTTCGCAACCACGAACGCATCAGGATCGTTGTAGTCATCGAACCCGACTTCGTCTGACTGCTTACCGTTGGTCATCAGCCACGCGATGTCGTGCAGATGAATGGGCGACATCTCCTTGCGATACGCGACCTTGCTCTCCAAGGAATCGATGATGCTGCCGTTGTCGTTTTCTCCTGGTGGCATCTTGTTCGAAGCGCGGCCGTAGCCGAGTTCGATGGTTCCAGGTCTGCTGACGTTGGGGTCGGTGTCGTTCTGGTAGAGCTCAACCATCCGCGTTTGCGGGATGTTGGGTGAACCATCGCCAATTGCGTAGTCCATGTCGTTGAGCAGGTTGTCTAATTGCACGATCTTGCCGTGAGTCCAAAGGCCGATCATCGACACGCCCTGGTGATAGCCCAGGTTCTCCAGAACACTCCCAGAGTGGTTCATGTCGCCAGTTACTGGCGTGTGTGGGTATCGAGGCGAAGAGGTCGAAGGGTCTGCACGAAGTCGATCACGCACACCTTCGAAGAAGAGGTTGGTCGCTTCACGATCCATCCACGGATAAGAACCCCCGAGATCTTTGCCCGGCGTGATCGTGTTCCCGGCAGCATCTCGGAATGGCTGCATTGCAAAGCCGAACTTGGTGTTGATGCGCGAATCTGAAGGCGCGTAGGTGATGGGGTAGAGCTCTTTCCACAGGGTCACGTCCGCTTCCTTCGTTACAACTCCTCCCACTGTGGGCTCGTAGTAAGAATAGACGAAGTCGTAGGCATCCGGAGCGATTGCACCCGGCGGGTCGAAACCTGGCGACGCCACTCGCAACACGAGGAGCCGGCCATCGCCGACAATCATGGGTTCGAACCCCGCGACTTGACTAAAGCCTCCGGTTTGGACTGGTTGAAACACGTTGCCGCCCACTGCTCCGGTTCCGAGTGCTTGGACCGAATCAATGGCAGCGGCAGCGGTTTTCGGGTTCGTCACCGTGACCCGAACGTCTCGCGTGAAGAACTGTGTGTTTCCGCTTCGATTCGTAGTGACTAAGACCTTGAAGTCATAGACGTCACGTCCATCGCGAGTGGTGAAGGGGGGACCGTCATCCCAGACGCAGGCGTGGCTGGGGTTGCGAATGCCATCCGAGAATACTTGGCGGCCAATATGCGTCCCGGCAGCGATGCTGTCTTCGTCGACAAAGTCTGTCCAGCTCACCGTGTAGGCCCCGGCTGGATTGCGGAGGAAAGGGCCGTTGGCCTTCTCCGGTTTGATCAGACCGAACCTTGGCGTGCCGGGGCCTTCCACGACAACACCGATTCGTCCGTCCGCGGTAGTGCGTAACCCGGGCAGATGGGGCCTGGTGAATGTCGCCGGTTGCGACGTGTAGCGCTGAACACCGGTAACGTCGCGCCAGATTGCGGGACTCTCGGGCACGGCGCCTTGCGCCATGGCGCAGATTGGCAAGAGCGCGGCAGCTGCCGGCATGGCAAGTGTCGGAAACAAGAACTGCATACAGGACCTCGGTTAGGAATTGCTCAGAACGACCGAACATCGTTCGCAGGAATCCTATTTGATTCGAAAATCCTGTGCCAAGTTGCAGGCGCCCCGTTGCGGCGTATCCGCGGTCGTCTCTAGACGACCGGAGATCGGCGGGGGTGCGAACTGCTTCGGGCTACTGGCGTGCGATCCACGGATGACGCCCGGCCTTGTAGCTCCCGGTTGCGAATTGTTGGGCGGTACTTTCCGCTGCCATGTGCCTCACCTTGCGATCTTGCGAGGTGGGGCGGCTCGGGGTTCCGCCTGTTTTTGAGTGCTGCTTTGCAGCGCCCTCATTCGACGGTTGATTGCAGCGCTACTGAAACACGAGCCGAACGATAGGTACGACGTCGGTTCGAACTTCCCCAGTCGCCGGAAGATTCACGCCGTCAAACGTTGCTCGGACAACCCCAACTCCCAAAGAGGACGGGGACTGTGCGATGGTCCACCGAAGTGCCCGGGTGGTGGTGAGGGATCCCTGGTCGAATCCAACCCACTGATGCGCCAGTTGCGCACCTAGTGTCGCGGGCCCCAAAGGAAGGGGGAGCGCTATATACGCAAACCCGCCAGTCTGAGGGTGGTTTGCGCTCGGTGCCGCGCCAACGACAGTGAATGTACTCGACACAGGTGGGACAAGGTGCAGGAAGCAGCCGTTGGCGGCTCCGAAGAGAGAGAGGTCGACGGCTTGCGGCGACGACGTCGCACCCATGATGAATGCGGCAAGTGACAGAGACGCGCCTCGGTAACGGAACAGGGCGGTTGTCCCTGCGATCAATCTCTCTGCATCCACATCGTTCGCGAGTGGGCCGAACGTCGAACACCCGATGCCGATCTCCGCCACGGATCCTAGTTGCGGTGCAGCGGCGGCATCTTGGGTCCACCAAAGGCTTGGTCCTTGGCCACCAACCTGACTGACGTTGCCAACGAGGTCGATGATCAGGCTTCCCCCGCCATAGGTCAGCGGTGTTGCCAGCGGGATCTCTGCAATCCAAGGTGCAGTCCAAGGATTCGGTGCGGCGGTGGATGGTGGCGTCGCGGGCAATGCCAACAGTCCTTGGAACACAACCGTCGGGGTGTTGCCCTCGTTCGCAAAGAATGATTGTGACAGGTTGTTCGGATGCGACCCAGCCAAGGAAACTGTTGCTGTCAAACCGACGTCGCCGGCGGGCTCAGGAACGGGAGACGTGCTACGACGAAGTTGAATCGCGACGAGTGACTTGCCAACAACCGATTGAAAGAGGCTTCCATCGATCACGATTTGCTGGCGTTCCGAGATCTGCCCACCGGGCAAACTCCAGATATGCTCTCCCGCGGCATTCTCGTAGCCCGAAGGTACGACGACCGCCGCGGTCTGGGACGCGAGTGGTGCGCCGATGATGAACGCTAGAGGCAAGAGAGTTCGCATGGGCTTAGTTGGTCGCGACGATCGTGACGGTGATCGAAGTTGGTGGAGGGCTATCGAGAATGATGATCAGTTCGTCGCCTCCCTGTGCGTCATTGGGTACCGGAATGGACCCGTCTCGCTTCACGTCTTTGCCTGGCACCTTCACGGTGCTTCCGGTTCGACTGTTGACGACGTACACACCGGATCCCGGACGGCCAATCTTGATCGGGACTGTGCCGTTCTCAGGTGCTGTGGATGGTCCTGTGATTCCGCCGCCCTGAATCATCTCAACGGGCTACTTCTGTTAGCTGTGTTCGCAGCTTGCGAAACGCAGTCCACTCGGGACTGGCCCGCATGTCTTGGAGGAGCGATGCGGCGCGCGCACGGCGGTTTGGAAAGCTCGGATCGGCAATCAGTAGTTCGGCCTGCTCGAGCATCGCCGCGCGAAGCTCTGGATCTTCTCGCTGACCCGACCATGCGCCTCGAATGCTGCCGAAGATCACTGTGCGGTTTGAAGGCTCGGGCGTTGCCTTCAGCTGCGCCTTAACGAACTCAGCCAGTTCGTCGCTTGCATCTCTCGTAGTCGGCGATGAAGGTGTTCTCCCCAAACCCGATCCCAGCGCGTAACCACCCGAGCCGGCAAGCACTGTGGCCACAGCTGTCCAAGCAAAACCCTTGCGCACAAGTTGCCGCCGAGTGAGTGCTAGCTCGGCTTGGTGTTTCTCTAGGGGCACCGTTTCTTTTGGTGCGAACAAGTAAACCGGTTTCATGGTGGACCCTCCTGATTTGGGACGCCGCGATCGTATGAAATCTGCGTGGCTCTCGCCAATGATCCAAGCTTCGCGATGAGTTTATTGCTGAAAGGAGCCTGGGGCGGTTCTGGGCTGAGGCCCATTCATGGCAAAGGTTTGGGGC
>CBESZZ010000242.1:0-6249 GCA_965534055.1 uncultured bacterium
TCCACTTCGTAGCCAAGCGGCTCAAACATCTGCGTCAGCAGGTCCATGCCTCGCTTTTGGGGCAACACAGCGACGGTCGCTTCCAGCGGCCACTGCATGTCCACGAGCTCCGGACGCTGATGGCAGGTGCCAGCCAGTGCCGAACCAAACACCCGGGAGATCGCCACACTCAAGAACGAAGACGCGACGTAGCTACGGTCGTTCACGTAGGCGTCGAGCGGCCCGCTCGTCTCGCCCGACGAACCGGCACGACCACGCACGAGTCCGACAGGGTCGACCTCAAGCAGCAGGGCGGCCGTGCACTTCGATGCGGACGCTTCCGGATAGAAAACGTGCGCAGTGCCGAACGGCAGACTGAAGTGCTGCACCCGGTCGGGGTGCTTGTGCAACAGGAAGCCTAGCTCAGTCGCTGGCGCTGCACCGGAAGGCTGGCCTTGCTCTGCGCCAGCGGTCGAAATCGTCAACAACATCGCGACACCACCAATTGAAACACGGGCTCACGGAGCGATGCTCCGTCGCTCCGCATTGCAGATTAGTGATTGTGCTCGACGCTGCGGAGCAGCTCAGCGTGGGGCGGCAGTCCGTAGAAGCCGTTGTCCAAACCAGTGGCCCAAGCGACCACAAAGAACACGAGCAGCAAAGCTCCACCACAGACGAGCCCAACGATGAGGCTCTTGGGGATCTCAGGCTTCGTGGACGAATGATTGGTGTTGCTCATGGCGGTACTCGATCGGCGAGAAGTGTGACCTTTTGACCACGCGCCGTCGACCCTCCAACCCCGAACATCTGCGGATTCCCGCAGAACATCCCCCTCCCGCTAGCCCGGACGCCAGCACTGCCCACAACGCAAAGACGCCCTGGCCTCCGCTCGGGAGACCAGGGCGTCTTGCTCGGCTAGGACCCCGCCGGGACTACCGGTTGAGGCCTACCTTGGGTGCGACCGCGACTACTTCGACGCTTTGCTCGTCGACTTGCTCGACTTGGAGCCGGCCTTCTTCTCGGTCAAGACCTGCATGGGCGCATGCATCATGTGGTTGCCCCAGTGGAGCATGAGCGAGAGCTGCATCGGGTCGTCCTTGCTGGTCTCCATCGAGATCGTCAGCTTCTCCATCGCCTTTTCCGCCTTCTTGTGCGTCAGCGGCAGGAACATGTCGACCTGCCAAGAACTCGGGTCGAACGGCGTGGCCTTGGCTTTGATCGACTTGGCCATGTCCATCACAGCGATCCCGAACTTGCCGGCCTTGTCACAGTGCAGGCCGAGGAAGTAGGCACCCGCGGGCACCTTCGCGTCGCCAATCATCAGGCTGACGTCTGTGGTGAACGTCGCCCAGTAATCCTTGCCGAGGCGGAAGCTCTGCCCTTTGGCCTCGAGCATCTTGTCGTAGTCGGCGTTCCACGCGGGTTGGCCGTATTGGATGCACACCATGCCGGCAGGCGCGTTGTCTGCAAACCAGACTCTGAAGGCGCTGGCGCGCTCGGCGTTGCCGCCGAAAACTTGCACTTGGGCTGAGGCCGAAGCGGCGAAGGTGGCTGCGAAGAGGGCGAGGGAAGCGAAGCGGATACGCATCTTTCGTAACGTGGGGTCAGGGTCGAAGAACTGGCCGGAGAATTTTCTCCGGCTGGAAGACGCCCCTCATACGGACGTTTCCTGATCCGATCCATCAGCTCCGAAATTTCCCGAGCCTGGGCCGGGCCAGCGCAAACTCGACTACTGAATCGCCATCCCGAGTGCGGGAGATGCTGTGAAATTGCCGTTGCCGCAGGTCGGATCAATGAAGATGAACTGGGCGGACAAGTTGAGCCCACCGAACCCGGGCGGAAGCCCGAACGGGACCCGGGTGGTGCCGTTGCCTCCGCTCATGACGGTTGGTCCAGAGATCAAACCCAGCGGGTTGATCCATGCATCGACACCGACAATGCGGATGGGAGTGGCCAACGTGGTGAACGAAAACAGCACGGCACCCGTCGTGTTCGGTGACCCGTCGTAGCACATGATCGCGAAGTCTAGGTTGCCGCTGTTCGTCCGACCCGCAGCGCCGATCGCCAATGCTTGGCTGCAGTTGGTCGTCGCGGTGCCAACCGGGAAGCCGCCCAGGGGAATCACGGGACCGATCGGTGCGCCCATGACAAACGGGGCGGCCCCCACAGCAGCACCTTGGAATCCGCTGGAAGAGTCGTTGAAGCTGCCGTTCATGTTGAACGTCACGCCGCCGGGCACCAGGTTCAACGAGTCGTTCATCGACGAAACGATTTCAGCCTGGGTGCGCGCAAACGGCCAGATGCGCAGCTCGTCGATGGCACCGTTCCAGTTCTCCAACCCAGGGGCCGAAGTGTCACCGTTGCCGATCCGCAGCAAGCCTTGGTTGTCGCGGATCGTGCCCGAGAACGTGCTGGTACCCATCTGCACGCCGTTGACGTAGAGGGTCAAGGTTTGGCCGTCGACCGTGCCCGCAATGTGGGTCCAGCTTGCAAACTGACCAGGCGCGAAAGCGAACGTGGCGAAGGACAGCGACGTGCCGTTCGACACCGCCCACTCAAGGTTGAGGTTGTTGGTGTTCGCCGCGCCCACGCGGAGGAACCAGCTTTCACCACCGGGACTCACATCGTGACGCGCAATGGTTGGCCAGTGAAACGTCGGACCTGCGGGGATCGTCGAATCATCGTAGGTGACCCAAGCTTCAACCGTGATGCCCCGAGTCGGCAGCAAGCCCGGCCCGTAGGGAACGTCAATCGAGTTGTCGACGCCGGTACCGTTGACGAATGTCACAGCCTGGTTCTGGGCGACTGCGAGTGTCGGGAGCAGAGCGAGAGCCCAAGGAGCAATGTGGTGCATCATCGCACTCTAATGGGGCGAGTCCGATGTTCGGCACTTATGTCGCCGGCCCGTTTGCAACGTTGCTGCTCCAAGACTCAACCGCCGTTGCAACGGACTTAGGACGGTCTAGCCCGCACAGGTGAACCACCTCGAAATGGAACGAATTCGGTCGAGCGTGAGTGCCCGGCATCCCCGGAACGCAACCAGCCCGCCTCCACACAGGGTGAAAGCGGGCCGGTTGCGAGCATCTTCCACCCGCCGCTGAGCAACGCATGGAATATGGATCGCTGCGAACTCTAGTAGATCGGCACTTCCAAACGCTCCGTGCTGAGGAAACGGTTGCCCGCACCGTTGAGGTGAAAGGCCTGGAAGTAGATCGTCATCGGAGCAACGAACTCGGGCAGCGGCAGCTGCCACTCGCCCGTGGTGCCGATGCGAAGATCCAGGAAACCGAGGAAGCCAGGTCCGCTGGTGGCGATCAGGTCCCGGCAGCCAAAACCGACGCCCGGGATACCACCGATGTTGATGTTCGACGTCGCCAGGCTGACGCCCATCACACTGAGCGCACCCGCTGGCATGCCGGTCACGCGGGCCGTTCCGAACTCCAAGCCGATCTGCTGATCACCGTTGGTGTTGCTCACGGTCACATCGAACGAATCCTTGAGCACCCAGCTCGGACTCGCAGCGCTGCAACTTGTCCCGGTCACAGACGGGGCATTCGGCTCATCGAAGAAGTCGTGCTCAAGACTGAACAGTCGGCCGTCTGCTTGCCCGTAGATGCTGATGAAGTTGTTCGCGTCGTCGTTGAAGCAAATTCCCGAGCGAGTCAGCGCCCCACCGGATGGAAAGATGCTCACAACCTCGAGCCGATTGCCGGTGTAGCCAACGCGCTCGAAGAACAGGGAGCCGGTGCCACCAGGAGAAGACCAGGTCGTCGCCCAAAGCGAGTCGCTATCCGCATCAAACGCAATGTCAGACGTCCTGAAGATCCGCCCCAAGCTACCCGACGTGTTGACCTCTGGGAATCTCGTGATCGCCCCACCAACCGGCCAGTCGAAACGCTCGTTGACGATCTGGTTGGATCGCAAACCACTAACCTTCGACAAGAGGGCCTGGTCGACGCGACCGTAGGTCACCAAGTAGCGGCCACGTTGACCTTCGATCTGGACATCGATCTTGTGCGCGCCGGCCGCGACCGACGGGAACCATCGGCCCCCGACGACGGTACTGTCGCTGAAGATGCGGGACGCGTAAGCATCCCAATCGTCACGGGCGATGGTCAGGTCATACTCCTGGTAGGCACAGAGCCAGCTCGCGAGGGGGCCACGCGTGGTGCCTTCGGAGACTTTCGTCACGGATGGAAACTCCTGATCTCGGGTGGCATCGGCCGCGACGACGAATTGCGGAGTGAATGTGATTCCCGTTCCGGAGCCCGTGATAATGAGCGCATAGATGCCCGAGCTCGACGAGTTTTGCGTCGAGCTACCGGTGAAGTCCCTCTGGAAGACGACAACGGCTTCGGCGCCACCTGCGGGACTGCCGCTTTGGTTGAACGCTTCGATGCCGCCGCAATCCACGTTCCAGTTGTGGTTACCACCGGTGCCCGGACCAATGACGCTCGTATCCAGGAAGGGAGCCGATGCGTTCTGACTCCACAACCGAACACCAGTACTCGTGCCCAAGTTGCGGGCGATCGCGATGATGTAGCGATTGACTGCGCTAGTGCCAATGCAGGCACAGCTCGTTTCCGCCGTGGACCAAACATTGTTGTCCGTGAACACGATGGTCCCCGCAGCCGCCAAACCATCGGGCCCATTCCATGCCCAGCAGTCCGCGTCCGTTGCGGACACCATGCGGGTGTAGGTGTAGAGCACGTTGTCGCTCCGGTCGTTACGCACGACATCCGTGGTGAGAATTTCTGCACCGCCGTTGATGCGAATGGGCGTCGTCAACGGATCCACCGTGAGTGGAAATTGCGCACTGGCCATGAAGGTCGCGGGCACCGTGAGCCGAATCGTGTTGCCGACGAGCGTGGTGCCGATGGCGTGCTTCTCGCCGCTCGCGTCGAAGACAAACGCTTCGCCATAGCGCACCAGTTCCGTGCCGTGCATGTCGACGAACGAGACCGCGCGGTGCTCATCCACGAACGTGCTGGCCGGTTCCATGCCCGGCGCGTCGAAGCGCATCGAGACCACCAGATCACCGGGCGTCGCAGGACGTTGCGAAATCACGAAGCTTTGCTCTAGACCTTCGGACCGCACGTCGTAGACCTCGGTGACGGTGCCGTAACGATACTCATAGCGCGTTGTGGTATGGCTTCGCTGCGCAGCGACACCGGTCAACAACTCGGCATTGCCCGCGGTCACAGACTCGAGGTTCCACGTCAGCGGTTGGTTGTGTGGGTATTCCGCGCCCAAGAAGGGAATGAACGTCGGTGCGCCGTGGAACGAGACTTTGTAGTCCTGCCCAGTAGCCCAAATACCGTATGGACCGCCGTCCACGTCATCGGGTGCCGTGTGGATCGGCGTCACCAAGTTGGCGAACGGAGAATTGGTCACCGCTGGAACAGCGCCGGGAGCCTCTTCGGTCCCTTGCGGACGCAAAGCGCCTTGCGCGACGCTTTCGTCTTGTGCCAGAAGTGAGGTGGAGATTCCGGCGATCAAGGCCGGCCACAGAATGAGTGATTGCATGAGAATGGAGGCCGAAGACAAGGAACAGCGCTTGAACCAACAGAGGTTTCGCGTGGACTTTTGAGCAAGCGGATTCGCGAAACGAAGCGCACTCGATTCTTCTGTGATCACTCAATAGGAGGGTCGAACCTCTGGTGGGACCGGGAGTTCGCGCAACGAGTCAGCCTGCGTTTGAATTCAGGCGCAGCAGGCGAATCAGACCGCGGAGTTCCTACTGATCCTTCAAGTCAATCTCGCTGCACCACCGATCAGGCGACGACCTGCGATCGCGCAGCTTGCCGGACCACCCTTGAGTGGCTTCCAATTCCGGCGGCAACGGCAACCCGAGAAACAGAGTGCCGAGGTAGATCTCGACCTCTTCGACCCCGAGTAGCGCACGAAACTCGGGCGCATCCAGCGGGCCCGCGCTGCACCAATAGCTTCCCAGGCCCCGCGCTTCTGCGGCGAGCAGTAGGTTTTGCACCGCGGCGGCGGAAGCTGCAGCGTGCTCCCAGTCCTTGCGCTCGTTGCCTTCGCGCCGCCAAGTCACCTGAATCATGCAGCCAGCAGCAGCCACGATCGTTGGCAGTTTGCCGATGAGCAGATCCCCGGCCCGCCCCGGCAATTCGTCCAACGCCGCCCGATAAAGCACGCGGAAACGCCACGGCTCGGGGGTCTCTTCATCTCGTGCGTAGTGGAACGGCGCGAACCCGGCCAGCGCGATGCACGAACGAACCTGGGTGCGAAACGACACTTCCGGCTCGG
>CBESZZ010000243.1:0-6240 GCA_965534055.1 uncultured bacterium
ACATTCTCGTGCGATTCCCGAATCAAGCCAGATTGCAGTCCAGCGTGGCCAAGCTGTTATGCGAACAAGCCACGGACTGCGAACGCACAGGAGCGACCGACGACGCAGACGCCGCCTGGAACGAGGCGCAGAGACTGTTTGAAGCGTGCGTCAACAGGGACCGTCCCGTGGATCGTCACCTCGCACAGATCGGTGTCTTCTACGACAATCGCGGCAACAGCCTGCTTCAGCGAGGCGAATACGAACGGGCCGCAAACGACGCCCTCGCCGCATGCGCTTGGCATCGCAAGGGGATCCGCCGGGCTCCAGGGCAGCGCGTTCATTCACTGCGGCTCGGCAAATCCACCGTCCTGCTGGCCCGGTCCCGCGTAAAGCAAGGCCGCGAAGCCGAAGCCGTCGAGGTCTTGAAGGGCGGAATGGAGGAAAAAGCGCTCAGCGAGTCGGCGATTCTTCAGCTGGAATTTCCGGACTCGCTGGGGACGCGCGAGGATTTCCAGGCGCTGTTCAAAGCCAGTGATCGCAGCCGTAGCGGCCGCTAGCAGCGTTCCGCACACCAGCGGTCGAACACGGCACCGAAGAAAACCAAACGTTCGCCGTGACTTTCACCGCCGTTTTCCGGTGGGGCCAACCAGTTCAACCCAACTGGAGAACCCATAATGAAAACGACAACTCTGATCACCGCATCCCTTTTCACCGCCGGCACCGTGCTAGCGCAATCCCCGGCGCCGCTCACCGCGCCGGTCAACCCTGAGAACGTTCCGCCGGGAGCCGAATGGCTCCTTCCGATCAAAGCTTTGCCCGGAGACCCCGACGGCGGTGGTGGCGGCGAATGGGCTTCTGGCCCGAACTACAAAGTGTCCTTCGATGACGGGATGACCTTCTTCCCTGTCCTCGGCGAGGGCTACCCGCAGAACCTGCCATTCCGGTGGCGCACCGAAGCCATCGAAATCGGCGGCCAATCGGTCGCCGGTTCGACCGCCACCTCGCGGGTCGAACAGAACGGCTGGCGCTACGCCCTCGACTACGGCTCCGTCACCGAAGCCTACGACGTGCTTTCAGAGGGCGTCGAGCAGACGTTCGTGTTTGCACAGAACCCCGGCGTCGCTGGCGACCTGATCATCTACGGACAGGTCTCCTCTCCACTGCATCAGTCGCCCGTTGAAGCGGCGGTCCAGTCTCTGGTGTTCGCCGATGACGGCGGCAAGCCGATCGTTGGCTACAGCGAGGCGATGGCCTTCGACGCAGCCGGGCGGACAGTCTCGATGACTACGAGTTACGACGGTGAGCGCATCTCGCTCACCCTGGACGGTGCCTGGCTCGCAGAGGCAACCTGGCCAGTTACCGTCGACCCGCTGACCAACTCGATGGCGTCGATCATCGGTTCAGGACTGACGAACTACCCAAACGTCGCACGGGATGACGACAACGACGAACTGATGGTCAGCTATTCCCGTCCCGTCTCTGCTTCGGACTACGACCTCTACTGCCGACTCTTCGACGACTCGTTGTCAACAGTCGCGGTAGCCTTCCGCGACTTGGACAACGCATGGTCGAGCCGCTACAGCTCCGTGGCTCTCGCCAACGACACCTGGGCCGTGGCCTTCTCTAGAACTTTCGGCACCAGCACCGCAGTCCGGGTCTACACCCACGATGGTGGAAACACGGTGGAAGGAAGCGGCGACACAAGGTTCCTACTGGGCCCCGCGAACACGTCGCACCAGTTCCCAACGATCGGCGGGGTTGTCCAGTCCACGTCGACTCCCAACTGCTTCATCGCGTTTCAACGCGATGCGAATGAAGTGGGCGATCCAACGCCGAACGGTGCCAACTCGGAAATCTTCGGCTGTATCTTCAACGTCGACACGGGCGCGTTCGGCGCCCAGATCGATCTCTACACGGGGAACCTGCCAAACACCGACCACGAGTGGCCGGCGATTACGCAGGAGCGCGGCCTCAACGGCTCATGGATCGTCGTGTGGCAGTCCTTCAACTACGGCAACGCCAACGACGACTGGGACATCACGGGGCAGCGGGTCAACAACGGAGGCGGCCGAGAGGGCCTTGCCAACTTCGGACCCGGCGGTCCGACAAGCCACAAGTTGCATCCACAGGTTGCCGGCCGCGACGGCCGCTACGCCGTGAGCTACCTGATGCGCAACAACTCGTCGCCGTCTTCCAGCCTGCTTGGCAATGAGATGCAGCTGCAGCGGTTCGACTGGGCGGAGAACTCCGCGACACCATCCCTGATGCCCACCCGCGTCGTGTCATCCGGTGTCGGCAACGCACTGCGAGCGAACATCCCACGAGCGATGGCGTTCAACCTGGTGACGGATTCGCACTGGACCGTGGCTTACCGCACGGCGGGCAATGACCTGTTCATCAAGCGCTTCGGCTTCGATGGATTCGAGCAAGAATCCGTCAGTGTCTACAACGGACCGAATTCCGCCCTTTCGCCAGGGATCGCGTTCAACGACGACGACAACGAAGTGGCGATCTTCTTCGGCGCGAGCAGCAACAACGACCCGCTTCTCGGTCGCACCCTCGAGTTCGATCCATCATGCATCAGCGTCGTCTATGGGTCGCAATGCGGCGTCGCGCTGGCCGCTCGCAACAACGGTCTTCAGCGAGGTCCGTTTCGGGGTTCGGAGTTCTTCGAGTTCCGAATCAGCAACGGCACGCCACTCGCCCTGACCGGACTGTTTGCCGCAATCGGCAGCGCTTCGACGCCCCTTCCCGGCGGTTGCAACCTGCTCTTGAACAGCGGCAGCCTCGTGACGGTTGGGTTCGAACTGACGAGCGGTGCCGGCGCCGCACGCATCCCGTTCCCGCTCGCCTCGACGTTCCCCGGAATCAACGTGAACTGGCAAGCCATCCAGCTCGTCGGCAGCACGATCACGACGAGCAACGGCATCCGCACGCAAGTGCGATGACCTGATCTGTTGCGGGAGAACCAAACCGTGACTTGAGACCTCGAACCGGCGCACTGCCGGTTCGAGGTTCTTTCGCTTCGTGGACCGAGCCCGCTTCGCTCACAAAGTGCAGCTAGAACCGCACCCGATCACGGACCACGTTGGTGAAGCGATCGTCCACCGCCACCAACCATCCTTGGAAGAACACTTCCAAGCCTTGCAGATCGGAGAACGGCGGCACGAGGAATGAAACCGTGGCTTTCCCCGTGGGCACAGGCGTGATCGACAGCAAGACTTCCTGCGAGATGTCCAACCAGTGGTTGCCCTGCGGGAACGGGATCGGCGTGGTCAGGCCGCCGAGCGAAATGCCGATGATCGCGAGATCACCCGTGGGATAGTCGGGGCGCGCGTAGACATCCAGGTTGTAGACCTGGCCGGGCTCCAGCGAGACTTCACTGTGAAGGTGACGGTGCAAGTTGCTCAACAGGTGACGCGCACTGCCGCCAAAGGCCATGAGGTCCAGGTCGTCGTCGCCATCCGCATCGAACAGCGGGCCAATACCCGAAAACTCGGAAAACGGTGCGGCAGCGGCACTTGCCGTCATGTTGCCGGTGCCGTCGTTGCGGAAGAGCTGCACCTGCATCGCGTCCACGCGCATCAGGTCCACGTCGCCATCGAGGTCCACATCGCCGGCAACAGGCACGAGCAGGGACGATCCGCGCGCATACCAAAGGTTCGTTCGATTGACGAAACTTGAGCCCGTGTTCTCCAACACATCGCCGCTGAACAACACGTCAGGACGACCATCGCCGTTGAAGTCCGCGGTCTCGACCTGGCTGTGTGGGCCGAAGAAACCCGAAACAGGAAGCCCCGGCGGCAGCCACGTCGACGACTGATCGGTGAAATTCCCTGCACCGTCGTTGAGGTAGAGCCCCTCGGGATCCGTGATCAAATCGAGATCTGTGTCACCGTCTACGTCTGCGAAGTGCACCGACTTGAAGTCAGAAAAACCGAACCTCGATACCGAGTAGTTGCCCTCACCTTCGTTGCGTGTCAGGCGAAGACGACATCCAGGTCGCCATCGCTATCCAAGTCACCGACGTCGACGCCGCGAAGGATGTTGGTCGAAATGCGTGTTGTCGCAGTGAACCCCGAGGCTCCACCCCAGTGGATATTGATCGCGCCCTGCGACGCAGCACAAAGGTCCTTCGTGCCGTCCCCATCGAAATCGCCGAACTCAAGATGCACCGGCTCCGCGTCCGTGATTCGCACGGCCGCAGGAAAACTCCCCGCGAGAAGGTGCAGCTCGGCCCCCACAACAACAACGACGAGCTCGGGTGTCCCGTCTCCATTGATGTCGCCAGCGAGCAGTCTGCGCTTCGCAAACACCACCGGGCTCGGCGCGAGCAGGGTGATCGGGGCGAAGTCGAAGACTCCGTTGCCGTCGTTGAGCAACAGCCGCAACTGGATCCCATCGTCGATCAGGATGTCCGCCGCACCATCGCCACTCCAATCGAAGACCGTGTGGTCGCCAAGGTTCGCGACGGGCAGATGCTGAGGTCGCGTATCGAGGAATTGCTGGGCGCCGGTAGCGCTGGCCAAGCACGTCGCAGCCAGTAACCAGTGTCGACATCCGGATGAATGAGAGACGAGGGGGCTCAGATCGTTCATGCACGGCTCCAATTCAAACGCTGCACCGACGCGGCCAAAACCGAGGTCAATGAGCAGCGGCAACTCGGCTGCGCCATCGGCCAATGCGCAAGAGTAGGCTTCTAGCCTAAAGCCGCAGGCGGACCAGGGTGTCGATCGTCGAGATCGAAGCTGCCCGCGGCACATGTTGACTACCCAGACGTCAGCTGCGCGCCGTCAGCATCCCGTCACCGGCCGGCGGTTGGCGACAGCAGGCCCTGCCCGCGTTCGCCGGGCCTATTCGTGCCGGCCTATTCGTACCAGCGGAACTCGCCGCCGGTGACCTTGGCAATGTGCTCAAGCTGATCGCGGTACCACTTGGACTCGCTGTAGGCGACGGTGTGCACGGTCACCTTGTGGAACCGATTGAGATCCGCCAAATGCCGAGTCACCCGGTTCCAGTGCACGTAGAGCCCTTGGTCAGGCTCACCCGAAGACAGGAGGTACGCGGTGTCCAAGGTTTCGTCAGCGAGCACGGTTTCGAGCACCTGCCAGATGTCTTTCCGACGCCCGATCTCGACGCCACTGACGAATGCCAGCGCAGCTTTGTGTGCGCGCTTCGTCAACGTCAGTGGCTTCTTCGCCAGCGACTTCACCTCTTCGTGGTACGTGTGCACGTTGAACGTGAGTTCCTGAAGCCGCTCCAGCACGTTGCCCAGTTCGGCTAGTGCTGCTTCGTCCTTGTTCATGGACTTCGACTTCAGGAAACGTCCCATCTCGAAACTACGATCGATCAAGAACGCGACGTGGTCGCTGGTGAGCGGAATGCCCAAGTAGGCCACCGTGCCAGGCGCGTCTCCAGGCTTGTCAGACTTCTCAGCAGCACCGTCTTCCTCACTTGGGAACACAAACGTCTCACGGTTGTCCGCCCACCAGTTCTTCCAGATGTCGGGGCGGTTGTGTGGCTTGCCAGTCGACTTGCGCAAGGATCGCTGGGCGCGGTTCATGACGGCCGGACGACCATCGGCAAGCGCGCGAATCAGACCATCGACTGCAGTCTTGGTGCGAATCGACTCCAAGTTTTCGACGGCTTGGAATCGCGGTCGCCAGTCATCATCGGAAAGAGCGGCAACCGAAAGCTTCTCAGCTTGGTCCGCGCAGACTTCCGGAACTGCGCCCAGCAGCGCACAACGTACGCCCCCTTCCTTGTCGTCGGAAATCGCCAGGACGAACGCCTCGAGATGCTCTTCGGGCGCCAATCGAGCCAGCGCTTCGATTGCGTTGGCGCGGACATACTTGTTCTTCTTGCGAATCAGCTTTTGGAGCGAAGTGAGTCCCTCGTTGCCTTTCAGCATGCCGAGCGAGCGTGCTGCCCAGCGCACCACATTTGGATCTTTGTCGCGCGTTGCTTTCTCAAGCGACTTCGCAAACTCCAAGCGTCCATAGATGCCGAGCAACTCGGCGCACCACTGCCGAACCCAGGGGTTGCGTGAGCTGCGCTTGAGTTCTTCTTCCACACGAAGCTGCGCGTAGAAATCGGTGATCTCGATCAATCCTTCCCATGCCACATCGCGGTAGTGCCCCGGCGCTAGGAAGCCCCGTCGCCCCGTGGTCGGGATCATGTTCAGCACCTTCAGCAGAAGCTCCACGGCCTCCACGCTGTTGAGATCGGCACAGATCTTTGCGCCTTCTCGAACGTCGC